>CAZTYY010000016.1:0-28517 GCA_964617785.1 uncultured Desulfobacterales bacterium
TTGCTGAGGCTGGATTTACTCTTTCCACCTCTAACAAATATGAAAAAACCGTTCTTGATACACAGCAATAAGGAGGTGGATTATATGTTTAATAAAATTTTGTTTGCAACAACATCGTCACCAACATGCGACGATGCTGCCAATGTCGCATTTGACCTTGCGAAAAAGTATGATTCCACGCTCTACGCTTTTCATGTGTTTGGCATCCCGTCGCATGGCGCAAGCCCCTTTATTACTGATGTCCGAACCGGAGAGGAAGAGGTTTTTGACCAGGATTATGTCGAATGGGTGAAAGAAGAAATGAAGAACACTTATGCCAAACAGATCGCCGAGGCGAATGAGTGCCTTATTGAATGTACGGTAGGTGTTCCGCATACGGAAATATTGCGAAAGGCCCGGAAGGATGATGTCGACCTGATTGTCATGGGTGCGCATACACGCCAGGAGGATATCGGAGCGACCAAATATCGAAGCATCGTGGGCAGCACAATGCAACGAGTGGTGAAAAGCGCCCGATGTCCGGTGTTGATCGTCAGCCGACCCTGCACAACATGCTTCTGGTATTTTAATAGTATTATTTTTGGTACTGATTTTACGAAAGCATCTTATGCTGCGTTTTTGTTTGCTTACCAGGTCGCTAAAACAATCGGGTGCAAATTGTACCTTTTTCATGCGGTTGATTTAAGTACGATTCAGATGGGAAAAGAAGAGGCACAGGAAGATATTGAGCGTAATGTGAAAGAGGCTCGCGAAAAGATGAAAAGAATCTATCTGCCACAAATGAAAGATTTCGATAATTATGAAATCGAAGTTTGGGAAGGCATTCCACATGTTGAGATTTTAAAATTTGCACGCGAGAAGAGCGGCGATCTGATTGTGATGGCGCATCACACCAGGGAAATTGATCCTGAGAAAGCACAGCTCGGCAGCACCGTCGAACAGGTTGTATTGCGATCTTCCTGTCCGGTGGCAAGTGTAAACCGCCCGGACAAATTGGAAAAACAGGAAGATTGAATTCCGCGACAGGCACTTAATTAATTAAAGCGAGCATAAATGGAGAGCAAACATGTCTACAGTAAATGATTGGGACTGGGAAACAAAAGAAAAATGTATTCCCTTTAAGGTGTGGGAGAAGAATTTTGAATGGGTGGAAGAACCCTATGTGAGTGATGACGGAGAAAAGATTGGGGCCATCGTAAATCAGGGTGAAGCGGAATTTAATGTGTGTGTGAATGGAGAAACATGGGAAACTCCCTTCGAAAAGATATGGTATCTTAGATTTTCTAAAGATGGGCGACTGACAGCGCTGGTGTCAGAAGAAGAACTGTGGACTCTGGCGGTGGACGGCAAGTCCTGGGAAAATAAATTTGATTATGTGTGGAATACCCTCTTTAGCAAAGACGGAAAGAGTATTGCCGTAACATTTCAACAGGATATGGGATACGGCATGGCTGTAAATGATAATCCATGGAAAACGCGGTTCGGAAATATCTCCAATGTGGAATTAAGCAGCGATGGTACGCGAACCGCAGCAGCGGTTCAGACCATAGGGTTCAATGAAGGTGAGATTTTTAAATTTGCCAAAGGCGCCTTTTCGGCCGTGGTTGATGGAAATCCATGGGAAACTAATTTTGTTAATGTCTGGCACACAGTGTTTAATAGTGACGGCAGTAAACTGGCAGCTGAAGTACGATTGAACCGCTACGAATATTCGATTGCGGTTGATGGTGCTGTCTGGAATCAAACGTTTGGTTCTGTCTGGGAACCCCATTTTAATCCCCAAACCGATGCCGTGACAGCACCCATTCGACTAAAAACCGGATGGTCAATCGCTGAAAACGGGAATGTCATATGGACTGGAAGATATGGACAATTGTGGAATCATATGTACAGCCCGGATGGAAAAACAATAGCCGCTATTGTATCTCCAAGGTTTGGTAAATGGACGATCGCTGTTGACGATAAACCATGGGCAATTTTGTTTGATGAGATGGTGATCGATGCCGCATACAGCCCCTCAGGCAACAGAATAGGCGCGATAGCCAAGAATAAAGGAAAATGGACGGTAGTTGTCGATGGAATTCGCTGGAACAACAATTTTGACAGGGCATGGCGACCGGTGTTCAGTCCTGATGATGAACACGTGGCTGTCAAGGTAGAAAAAAATGGAAAGTATGCGTATGCCGTCAATGACCGGCTCTGGGATCATGAATGCGATGAAGTTTGGGAGCCGGTGTTTGATCCGGATGGTTGTAAAATTCTTTTTCGAACAATCGAAGATGGTAAATACTACAGGCGCGTAAAATCGATTAAGGAAATAACAGGCTAAGAGGAGAAAAGCGATGCACAGTATTTATAATTTTGTAAGCGGTCCGCTGGTGTGGGCAGCCTTTCTGATTTTTATTTTCGGCAGTCTTTATCGAATCAGCAACCTACTGTTGCTTGTTTATAAAAAAGAGGCGTTTATCTTCAGTTTCATGAGCTTGAAATACAGTCTGCGGTCGATCTTACACTGGATAATACCCTTTGCCACGGTTAATATGCGGAAGCATCCCGTCATGACAATTGTAACGTTTGCTTTTCATATTTGTCTTGTTTTAACTCCTGTGCTTCTACTTTCACACATTATACTCTGTGATGAATCATGGAATATTTATTGGTGGGCCATCCCGGACAGGATAGCTGATGTGATGACAGTTATTGTTCTCCTGTCGTGCCTTTTTTTTCTTGTCCGCCGAATCAAATCGGAAGAGGTTAGATTTGTTACGTCCGCATCGGACTATGTGCTACTGTTTATCGTCGCCGCACCGTTTATTACCGGTTTCTGGGCGTATCATCAATTTCCCGGGTATCCAATCGCACTTATTTTGCATATTCTTTCCGGTGAGATCATGCTGATTGCGATTCCCTTTACACGTCTGAGTCATATGATATTCGCGGTTTTCACAAGAGCATACATGGGGTCTGAGTTTGGCGGTGTTCGCCATGCCAGGGATTGGTAGCATTTTAAACGATAATTACTTTGTAAATACAACAAGGAGACTTACCAATGGCCGAGCCTGCATTAAAAAATGAAGAACAGCACTCAAGTGAACAGGTTGAAAAAAAAGCGCTGGATCAGGGGATAGAAACAGGTGTCCGGAACCTGACGGAAGAAAAAATCGAAACTGTTATTAACAATGTAATAAAGAATGAAACCGGTGCGCGCCTTAAAGTCTATGTTGATACATGTGTCCATTGCGGGCTTTGTTCCGAAGCTTGTCATTATTATCTTTCACATGACAATGATGTTCGTTTTTCGCCGGTAGGAAAGGTAAAGCAGACAATCTGGGAGATGATAAAAAATAAAGGGAGGGTATCTCCCTCTTTTATACAGCAGGCCGCTGAAATAGCGTATACCGAATGCAATCTTTGCAAGCGGTGCGCCATGTATTGCCCATTTGGAATAGATATCGCTTATTTGATGAGCATTGTAAGAAGAATATGCCATCTGCTTGACGTAACGCCGCTTTATCTTCAGGATACGGTTAACAGCCATTCTGTTACTCACAATCAAATGTGGGTGAAAGAAGATGAATGGATCGATACATTGCAATGGCAGGAGGAAGATGCAAGAGATGAAATACCTTCTCTGCGTATCCCCATTGAAAAAGAAGGTGCGGAAATCATGTATTCGGTTATCGCCCCGGAACCTAAATTTCAAGCGGAGCTCATTTACAAGGCAGCTGTTTTACTGAACGTAGCAGGAGTGGATTGGACCATGCCGGCGACACCGGGGTGGGATAACAGTGATATGGCAATGTACTCAGGGGACAATGAAATCATGGGACGGCTGAAAAGAGTCCATTTTGAAACCGCCGCCAGACTGAAGGTTAAGCGTATCGTCATGGGGGAATGCGGCCACGCCTTCAGGTCTGTTTATGATATGGGCAATCGCTGGCTTGGATGGAGAATGCCTCCGATTCCGGTATTCCATGCCATTGACTTCTATTACGAACTCTTGAAAACCGGCAAAATAAAAATAGCTAAAAAATATACCGAGCCGGTAACTTTCCATGATCCGTGCAACATAGTCCGTGGCAGAGGATTACACGAAAAAGCACGGTATGTGGTCAACAAAATCTGTGACAATCTGATCGAAATGCACCCGAATCGCGAACACAATTATTGCTGTTGTGCAGGCGGTGGTGTGATTAACTGCGGTCCTCCTTACAAGAATAAACGCATGACCGGCAATAAGGTTAAAGCGGAACAGATTGTTGCTACAAAAGCTAAAACAGTTATAACACCCTGCCATAACTGTCATAGCGGGATTGAGGATATTGTGCATCACTATGATATTGGAATGGACGTTAAGTTTATTCTTGATATCCTTTACGAAGCCATGGAAAAACCGGAATAACCAGGGAGATTGAATGATGAGAAAAAGCTTGAGGATATTCGTGATTTTAATTTTTGTGAATGTGATGTGTTTTGTCTCCGGGTATTCACAGGAAGATATCCAGTTTATCGACAATAGTGTTTTCGAGAAACCCGTTCGAACGCAATCTGTTTTTAACCATGACGAACACAATGACACTTCCGGTATCGATGAATGCAATGAATGTCATCATATTTATAGAGACGGGAAGTTTGTGGGAGATGAGTCCTCGGAAGATCAAAGCTGTTCGGAGTGTCATGAATTGAAATCAAAAACAAAAGTCCCTTCGCTCAGAAAGGCTTTTCATAGGAACTGTAAAGGATGCCATAAAAATCGTAAAGCTGGTCCTGTGATGTGTGGTGAATGTCATCGAAGATAAAATAAAAATGTGTACACACCGGGCACTAAAGGTAATCACGAAAGAGAGGTTAACATGCCAAAAACGATTCTAATCATTGATGATGATCTTGTGATAGTAAAATATTTAGAAAATCTTTTTCAGAATAATGGATACGCAACATTAAGTGCGACAAATGGGATTGATGGAGCCGAAATTGTAAAAAAGAATAAACCGGATCTCATTACACTCGACCTGCAGATGCCTGAAGAATGGGGCCCCCGTTTTTATCGAAAATTAACCAAAAGCAAAGAATTTAAAGATATTCCCGTAATCGTTATTAGTGGTTTATCAAGCAGTAAGTATTCTTTGCCAAAGGCGTTAGGACATCTGGGGAAACCGTTTGATGCCGATGAACTGTTGAGTCTCGTTAAAGGCGCTATTGGTGAAGGCGTAAAGTCATGATGCTTGCCAATTTTTTTTATAAAATCATAGGTAAAGAAGAATGGTAGGTATAAGTATTAAACATATCCGACACAGCCTGGTATTTAAAGTCATTTTATCCGTGAGTTTTATCCTGCTTATTTCTATCTCCATATGGTCGATATTTCATCTCAGGTATTTTAGAAAAGAAGTCATGAGAGATATGGTGGAGGATAGCGCCAAGCTCAGCAAGATGATAAAATTAGGCACACATTATGCCATGATGTTTAATGCCAGAGATGGTATTAATCAAATTGTCAAAAATATCGGCAAGTTTGAAGATATCAAACATATAAGAATATATAATAAAACCGGCCAGATCAAATTTTCCAACCTGTCCGAAGAAGTTGGTCACAAAACGAGTATTAAAGACGAAGCGTGTTTTATCTGCCACCAGTCGGAACCGCCCCTTTCTGAATTGGAACTTATTAAACGCCAACGAATTTTCTTCGCCCCTGACGGACTCAGACTTCTTGGAATTATAAGCCCGATATATAATGAACCCGGGTGTTCCACAGCGAGTTGTCACGCGCATCAGGATGATAAAAAAGTCTTGGGTGCCCTGGATCTTGTAATGTCCCTTGCGGAGACAGACAGGGAAATCGAAGTATTCCAGAATTGGCATATAGCTCTCGCGGCTTTTATTTTTGTTATGACCGCAACAATAATTTTTTGGGTTCTATTAAAATTCTTTATTGATCCGATACAAAACGTGATCAAGGGAACTCAGCTTATTGCCAAAGGCAATTATACAGCGCTTCATGATTTCAATCAGAGAGATGAAATAGGTTATTTAGCGAATGCCATCGATAAGATGGGGGAAGAAATAGGGAAAAAACAATTAGATCTGAATAAACAAAAAGATGAGTATCAAAAATTATTTGAATTAGTCCCCTGTATTATTACTGTACAGGATCGGATTTTCTAACTTCTAAACTATAACCCTGATGTTTCAAAACGATTTGGACAGTGCCAGGGAGACTACTGTTATCTGGCTTACAAAGGACGAAGCGTTAAATGTGAGAATTGTCCAGTAGAAAAGACATTCCAGGACGGTGAATGCCATTACAGTGAGGAAACAGGGATTAATAAAGATGGCTCTATTCAGCACTGGGTGGTTAAAACAGCGCCGATGAAAAATGAACAGGGCGAAATAATTGCGGCAATGGAAATGAATCTGGATATTACCCATTTAAAGAAGCTGGAAGAAAAATTAAATAGGTCGGAAAAACAATATTATGCATTTTTTAATCAAATCCCCAATCCTGTATTTGTAATTGATGCGGAAACCTTATCGATAATTGATTGTAATGAAAGTGTCGAATCTGTTTATGGGTTCAATAAAAGCGAGGTGCTGGAGAGGCCATTTCTCGACTTTTTCTTTGACGAAGACAGAAAGAGCCTTGAGCGTGAAATTAAAGAATTAAATGAAATAAATCGTGTGAAACACATGAAAAAAGATGGAGAGGTGCTTTATGTAAATATTCGTATTTCCCCATCCGAATATCCCGGCCAGAAAGTATTTTTAGTAACAACCAGTGATGTTACGAAACGACTGGAATCGGAATTGCAATTGGTTCAGGCCGGTAAAATGGCAACCCTAGGTGAAATGGCAACCGGTGTTGCCCATGAATTGAATCAACCGCTTTCGGTTATCAAGACAGCCAGCAATTTTTTGATGAAAAAAATTAGAAAGAAGGAAAAAATTCAGGAGGACACACTGTTGACGATGGCAGAGGAGATAGATGGACATGTTGACAGGGCGTCTGGCATTATCAGCCATTTAAGACAGTTTGGCCGAAAATCCGATATTACGTTGGAAAGGGTGCAAGTGAACGACGCCCTCGAAAGGTCATTTGAAATGTTTCGTCAGCAGCTTAAACTGCGCCAAATTGAAGTGGGATGGGACCTTAAGAAGAATTTGCCTCCTATAATGGCTGAATTAAGTCAGTTGGAGCAGGTGTTTATTAATTTGCTTATTAATGCGCGCGATGCGATCGAAGAAAAATGGAAAACGGATAATTTGAATAAACAAGAAGATAAAACAATCAGCCTTAAAACATTCTCAAGTGGAAATTACGTTTGTATCGAAATATGTGACAATGGTACCGGTATTCCAAAAAACAGAATCAGTAAAGTCTTTGAACCTTTTTATACAACAAAAGGAATCGGTGAGGGAACAGGTATCGGACTGTCGATCAGTTATCGAATCATAGAAGAGTTTAAGGGGCAAATAAAAGTAGTTTCCACTGAAGGAAGCGGGACGTGCTTTACAATCCAACTGCCGAAATCTGAAAAAGACTGATTATTGTGACAAAAAAAACAGACATACTGCTTGTGGATGACGAACAGGGTATCCGAAAAGTGCTTGGAATTGCGCTTGAGGATATGGGATATACTGTTCGGACAGCCCAAAACGGTAATGATGCATTGACAATGTTCGGAAAAGTGAAACCTGCTATTGTTTTGACGGATATCAAAATGCCCGGCATGGATGGTATCGAGCTCCTTAAAATGATAAAAAAAGAAGCGCCTGAAACAGAAGTAATTATGATCACCGGGCATGGAGACATGAACCTCGCGATTAAGAGCCTTACATATCAAGCCAGCGATTTTATAACCAAGCCGATAAATGATGAGGCACTAAAAATTGCCCTGGAGCGCTCCCATCAGCGAATAAATATTCGGAAGAAGCTGAAAGAATACACAGAGGATCTGGAAAGACTGGTACATGAAAAAACGGAAAAATTGATCGATGCCGAGAGGCTTGGGGCGGTTGGGCAAACGGTTGCGGGACTGTCACACGCAATAAAGAATATTGCCAGCGGTCTCAAAGGGGGCACATTTGTCCTGGAAGAAGGACTTGCGTCGGGAGATATGAAAACCCTGGATCAGGGCTGGAAAATGGTGCGGGGAAATGTTGAAAAGATTACCAAACTTTCGGTTGATCTGCTTAACTACGCCAAAACCGGTGAAATACATTATCAAATGTGTAATCCGAATCAAGTGCTTGAAGATGTATATGATTTGATGGTTACCACAGTAGAGGAGTCTGGAATCATATTGAAATTGGAACTAACCGAAGATGTCAAACCGTTTTATTTTGATCCCGAAGGAATTCATCGATGCCTCCTCAACCTTGTAGCAAACGCCATAGACGCTTGCCAATCGGATAACGATAAGAAAGAAGGAAAAAAAGTGGTGCTGCAGATAAAAAAAAGCAACAATACAGGAGTAGAATATCACGTCAAAGACAATGGCACTGGTATGGATGAAGAAACGTCTATTCGAATTTTAAAACAATTTTACACGACAAAAGGAAAAAATGGAAACGGTCTCGGTTTAATGATGACGAAAAACATCATCGAAAAACATAATGGTAAAATTGAATTTCAATCTCAGAAAGGGAAAGGATCTACATTTATTTTAAAGCTGCCGATAAAAAAGGAGATGGACTAACGTTAATGATATCAAGAAAAAAGGCGCTTTTCACTCCTTTTAGTGATTAAAATGTTTCTGAGGAGTTATACAGGCAATGAACGAAATCTTTCTGAGCAATGATGGTTATCTGAGTCTTGAAGGTCAAAAGATTATTGATGATGGATTACGGGCACTGGGAAATAAGGTAGTATTGAACGAAGAATACACGCTTCGAAGTTTTTTTCGTATGCTTGAAATATACCCTCTGTTTTTAAAATTGAATGTATTTCTTCCTGTTTACATGGAGCAATATTCTGCTTGCCCGAAAAAAAGGTGCGTCATCGATATACTTGACTATCTGGAATTGAATAAGACTGTCGAAATGATAGGCTTCCCCGGTGATCCAGGCGCAGAAATTTATACGTCATTTATTGGAAGAAAATCATCTGATACAGTCCAGATAAAGACGTTTTGGCTGGAAAACCTGCTTGATCTGCCGGTGAAACTCGGTTGCTTGAAACACGTGGTATTTGGCGATAAAGTAGATACATTTGAATTTGACACGATTTTCAACCTTTTCGAATTTATTGAAGGGATTTCATGGGAGTTGAGCTTCCATAATATGCCCAAAGAATGCCGTATCGGTTTATCGACATAAAGTAACAGGAATATAATGGTGAAAAAGGCCAAAAAGAAAATCTTAATTGTTGAAGATGAGATGGATATGCGGATTTTCTTAACGACAATAATTAAAAAAGGCGGATTTGAACCTGTTGTTGCAAAAAACGGTAAAGATGGGTTAATAAAGGTTAGACAGGACCCACCGGAGTTAATTATTCTTGATGTAATGATGCCGGATGAAGGAGGCGCTTTAATGTACAGGCAGTTAAAAATGGATGATACAATCAGGGATATTCCGGTTATTATGATATCAGGAGTCGCCAAAACGACCTTCTATCATTACTTAAAAATGCTAAGCGCACAAATGGAATTGGAGATACCTCTCCCGAATGAATATATCGAAAAGCCCCCGGATCCTAAACACTTGTTACGAACTATTCAGAGACAATTATAGGCAATGGAAAAAGATTATAAGAAAAAAGCGAAAACACAGGCTAAAGAAGAGAAAGAAACAAATTCAAAGACTATACTGTTAGTCGACGATGAAGAAGGCATTCGCAAGGTGTTGTCGATATCTCTGACTGACAGTGGATATAAAGTCATTACAGCTGACAATGGCAATGACGCGTTTCAAATTTTTAATGAACAGAACCCGCCAATTGTATTAACCGATATCAAAATGCCGGGTATGACCGGTATTGAATTGCTTGGGAAGATAAAAAAGATAAATTCTGAAACAGAAGTAATTATGATTTCAGGACACGGTGACATGGAACTGGCGATAGAAAGTCTGAAAAATGATGCCACTGATTTTGTTACAAAACCCATCAATGATGATAATTTGGAAATCGCTTTAAGAAGAGCCAATGATCGTATTTTAATGCGGAAACAATTGCGGCAATACACAGAAAATCTGGAAGTCCTGGTGAAAGAAAGATCAGCTCAACTTGTCAAAGCAGAGCGGGCGTCACAGCAACGTTATCAGAACCTTTTTGATGTTGTACCCTGTTATATTACGGTCCAGGATAGAGATTTTAAATTAACCGCAATGAATCATCTTTTTAAACAAGACTTTGACCCAACGCTGGATTCTTTTTGTTATCAGGTTTATAAGAACCTGGATGCGCCGTGTACAGACTGTCCGGTGGCGAAAACATTTGAAGATGGAAAATCCCACCAGTCTGAAATGATAGTGACATCAAAAACAGGCGAAACCATCAACCTTCTTATTTCCACCGCGCCCATAATGAATAATGCCGGAGAGATAAGCCAGGTTATGGAATTAGCGACAAACATAACACAAATACGCCAATTAGAGGATCATCTATCAGCGATAGGATTGAAGATCGGCACCATCGCTCATGGGATTAAAGGCGTCTTAACAGGTCTGGATGGTGGAGTATACATTCTCGACTCGGGTTTTACAAAAGATAATGTGGATAAAATGAAAGAAGGATGGGACATTGTAAAACTGATGGTCGGCAGGATCCGAAGCCTGGCACTGGATATCCTTTACTATGCTAAAGAGAGGGATTTAAATTGGGAAAGGGTGGATGTAATTCGGTTTGCCCAGGGTGTTGCCAGTGCCATTGAACCCAAAATGAAATCGCATCAGATAAAATTTGTTTGCGATTTTGATCCCGCTATTGGTGGGATAGAAATTGACACGAGCGTGGTTCGAACGGCATTGATAAATATCTTCGAAAATGCAATCGACGCGTGTGTCGCGAAAAAAACTGATGATCCTAAAATTATTTCATTTGATATGAAAAAAGATAAAAATCATATCGTGTTTGATGTCATAGACAATGGCATTGGAATGGATGAAGAAACACGTAAGAATATTTTTACCCTCTTTTATTCTTCAAAAGGTATTGAAGGGACCGGGTTGGGATTATTTATTTCGGAAAATATCATCCACCAACATGGCGGAACCATAAATGTGACATCCCAAAAAGACAAGGGTGCACACTTTTGTATTCGACTGCCGGATACAGCGGCTAACCCCGAAGAGAAAAAGAAATAATCTTTACAGAATCCATGTAATGCTAACTAATATTATCCCGAAAATAATCCATTTTAGGGAATCCAGTAATCCTATCAATAATATTATGGGGACATGAAAATAGGGATCGATCCAATTTAAGTTAATATAAGGAGATTTTGTATCAGTACCCCTTAAGGGAAACAAGCAATTAAAAATTCTACTCAGGATTTAAACTTTAAGATTGATTGTTATCCGCCCTTTTCTTAATGAAAGCAGTCGGATTGGTCTCTTTAATATAGTTTTTTATTCCATCTGTTATCGCCCGGCAAAGGTTTTCCTGGTACTTGGGATCTGTGATGCGCTTGCATTCCCTTGGATTGCTGATAAAAACCGTCTCGATCAGTATTGCCGGCATCTGTGCGCCTAGAAGCACATAGAAAGGCGCCTGTTTGACCCCTTTATTTTTAATCCGGTTGTATTTCTTTTTGAGATTTCCGCACATCGACTCCTGGACATGCGTTGCCAGACGGCTCGATTCGTTAATTTTAGCGTTCTGCATAAGGTCCGTCAAAATCGATTGCAGATCGCTAATATTCTTTTCAGATGTTGCATTTTCCTTGGCTGCAACCCGTATTGCATCTGCATCGGTTGCGAGATTCAGAAAATATGTCTCCATTCCATAGGCATGCCTGCTTCTTGCCGCATTTGTATGAAGAGATATAAACAGGTCTGCATTTTTTGTATTCGCTATGGCTGTACGCTCTTCAAGCGTAAGGGATTCATTTCCGGTTCGGGTCAGGACAACCTCACAGTCAAGATCTTTTTTGATCCTTGCGGCAAGCTTTTTAGCAAGGCTCAGAACGACGTACTTCTCGTGAACACCTTTCAAATAACCCGGTGCACCATAATCCGCCCCCCCATGTCCCGGGTCGATGACAATCCTATTCACACCCAGGGCAAGCTGTTTGGCAATAGCACTGGGCGTAATTTTATCACCTTTTTTTACTGACCCTTTAGATGCATAATATGGTTTCCCACCATGCCCTTTTTTGTCCTTCTTTCCCCAGACATCGATAACGATCCTGAATGGATTTCTGAGTGAAAAAATCTTGTAATTATCAAAGGATTTGATATCAACAACCACTCTTACCGAATCGGGAGTATGCTGGCCTGCCCTGGCATCCTTTAACAGATTATCATTAATCGGTACCACCCTGTCAAGTTCCCTGCACAAAACACTGCGGTTAAGATCTACATAAAGGCGAGGCGGCTTTTTTAGGGAAGAGTCCTCTTTAAGAAGCCTGTGGTTGTATGTCGTATCCTTGTCTGCATCGATAACAACCCTTGTATAGCTTGGGTTCGACCAGTATCTTATATCTCTGATCTCTGATATCCCTTTTGGTTCAGATGGGGATGATGTTTCTGGTACTGGTTTATACTCTTTCTTTTCAGCTGTCTCTGTTTGCCGGGCAACTCTTTTTTCAATTTTAACTGCCCTTCCTGTAATTCTTTGGATTTCCCATACAGCCCTTTTATTGTACCTGCTTTCCGGATATTCTCTGACAATAAGCTCGAAAATATATGCTGAATTCTCTCTATCGGACTTTCTGTACGACCTCTTATAAAGCTCATTATAAAGTTTTCCGGCCTTATAAAGACCTGCTGCAGCCCACTCCCCATGAGGGTCAAGCCTGTAAATCGCCTCGTACTTCCCAATACAATTCAACCATTGATCCCTGTATTTCTGTTTCTTGGGATTGTTGCGAAGCTTTTTCCATGAGGCCTCTGCTGCAAAATATTTCGCCTTAGCTGTTTCCGCGGCTGTATTTGGAACAAATGGTACAAGAAACGATAAAACAGACAATATCATTAAAAAACCGGTTATTTTTTTCCTTTTCATCATAAACATCAAAACTCTTCAGTAGTTTTTCCCCTAAGCCCATTAAGATAATTTATAGCGTCAAGGGGAGTCATGATTGAAATAAAGTTTCATAAAATTTCATAATTTATAAATTGGCGAATAGTAATAGCGATCCAAATATCAAAATCATTATTCCCGAAATAATTTCAAGGATATTTTTCATCAATACGCACAGTTGCCCTCCACATCAAAAAGAGTCCAGTGATGGGAGATTTATTCAGTGTCAGTATACACAAATCCGATATGTTCCATTTCGATTCACATGTCAAAATTTCTCATGGAAACTGATTAAATCAGCATCTCCTTTCCGACTTTAAGATCTTGGTATTTATCCTTAAAAGAATCCCTGAACTTTTCTATGCTCCAGTCTGAACTGTCGTGAGGAGACAAAGATACGAATTGGGGATCGACTTTTTTTATTGCATTTATAGCATTGTTTACATCGTTTTCTTTGATACCATTCCATGGAAGCCTATCAGAGCCTACAATGTTTTGCAGGTTAAGCGGGCCTATCATTATTCTGCCTTCTTTTACAGGATAGTGAAGGCCGCCGACTATACCATAGATCGGTTCATCAAAAAGAGACTTCGCTCTTTCAATAATCCGTTCAATCGTCTGGTGTCCGCATCCTATAATCAATACAATACCTTTGTTTTCGACATTGATTGCAAGGCTGTTTTCCAGAGTATATCCCATTAAAAAAAGGTTCCTTGGAATGACGCCGATGCTAGCGATGCCTTTTTTCAGCATTTTAGGTTCAGTGATAATTTCATTTTTCGGCCCAGGATTCCAGTGAGAAGGTGATATTTTAACAGGTGTATAAACAGGTATTTCAGGTAGACTGACTTCTCCCCGTGAAACACTGAATGTTCCTTGTTTCTGTTCATGCATTCCGCCAACATGATCAAGATGCAGATGGCTGATAAATATTAAATCAATATCATTTAAAGATACTTCGAGTCTTTTAGCATTATGGAGTAATGGCGAAGGGTGTTCTTTTTTTTTATTAAAACCCACATCCATCAGAATGGTTGTGTCGTCGGCCTTAATAAGGTAACTTACGCCCGGCTCTGTTTTAAGCCGGTCATCATCAGTATGGAAATCGACTAGCGGAAGTATCGAGAGATTTTTTACAGACCCGATATCTGACAGTTTAGTATAGTGTGTGGCTTCAATCTCTTTTGAGACTTTCTTGTTTCCTGATTTAAGCTGTATCAACTTAATAGAGAAAAGAAGTAATACAATTATAAGTAAGGAAAGCATAATATAAAAAAATATCATAATTGGACCTCCTCATATAACACATGGAATTTTAGTTTCTTGATAAATTTATCGATTATGCTGTCAATATCGTCGTAAAATCTACCTTCTGCTATACTCCAGCTTTCATCAGTCATAGTTTTTCTCATTTTTTATTTCACGAATCATATAGCATCGAAGTGCTTCCCGAAGAGTTTCTGCAGCAAGAAATGCACAATGCTTATCTCCTTTTGGGAATCTGCCGATTTTTTTCAGTACAGCTTCGCCGGTAATTTCCGTCAATTCATCAGGATCTTTTCCTATTACCGTTTCTGCTGTAAAAGACCCGCAAATTGAGCTTGAAGCGCAACCGTCCGTAAAGTATGATGCGGATTGAACGCGATTTCCGGCAAATTTTAAAAATAATTCCATTGTATCGCCACAGTCACCTTTAATGCGTGCGGACGTGTCATAATTTTGCATCCTGCCGTTATACTCATGGTTTCGCCATCGTTGAAATCCTGCTTCACCAAAGGCTTCTTTTACTTCATCAAATATTTGTTCCTGAAGATTATCTGCAAAAGTGTCAAAATCATCATTCATATGATTTGAGTCTGCTATTTAAATCGATTCATTTATCATCACCATTGTCCTTCAACGTTTGCCGCATCAGCAAAAGAAATTTTTCCTTTATTGAAAGCATTGACAGCTTCTCTGATATTGCCCGTAACATCATTGGCCACTTTAACCCCTGCTGCATTCAGGGTTTTAAAGGCATTGGGTCCGCAATAACCCGTTAACAATACTTCAGCTCCTTTATCGCTCACCATGGTGGCAGTCTGAATTCCCGCACCTTTAAATGCATTTGCATTTTCAGAATTGTCCAGCACCTCAACTCCAAGACTGAACGTGTCAACGATAAGTATATATGCCGCACGTCCAAACCTTGGATCAACTTCCGAATCAAGTTCTTTTCCTTTTGATGTAACAGCTATTTTCATTTTCTGTTCCTCCTTTACCGCTAATTTACCGGGCATCGCCGCCGCATACCTGATCATCCTTGATTTCAGCTAATTTGCCAGCTATCAGGTCTTCCACAATTGGTTTTATTTCAGTTCTTTCTGCATCGTGATAAACTGAGATGCCGACTTGTTTAAATCCCATAAGTGGTCTCATCCCAATGCCTCCAACAATTAATGCATTGACATTATGTCCTGCTAAGAGATTCACAGGAACCATGCATCCACCTTGAACATGTTCCTGGTTTTTAACGGTTGAAACTTTTTTAATTTCTCCATTTTCAACATCAATAAATGTAAACACATCGCAGTGACCAAAATGGCCTGATCTTTGTCCATCCATGCCTCCGCTTCCATTTGACGGGACGGCTATTCTTCCATTTTTCATCATTTAATCGACTCCTTCTTTAAAATTATTGTTTATTATGAACCATTTTCATTCATGACTTGAGATGAAATAATCTGGTTCCATATATCGCTAACAGCGATACATGTTTTTGATTTATTTTGATATTCAATGATGGTTTTTCCCTGAACCATTGATTCAGTAAAGATCGGATCAAAGGGAATTCTTCCCAAAACTTGCATGTTTTTCTTTATCGCCAGATTCTCTATGGCTATTGTTTGTTCAGGATTTAAATCTGATTTATTAACACACACCATGCATGGAACCCTGAAATGAGCAGCAAGTTCTGCAACCCGTTCCATATCATGCTTTCCGGACACCGTTGGTTCAGAAACAATAACCAAAGCGGTTGCTCCCCCTAAAGATGCAATTACCGGACATCCAATGCCCGGAGGGCCATCGGTAATAATCAAATCAACCTTATTTTTTTCAGCGAGTTTTTTTGCCTCTTGCCTGACAAGGGTGACAAGTTTGCCTGAATTTTCTTCGGCAATACCGAGTCTCGCATGCACCATTGGACCGAAACGGGTTTCAGAAATGTACCATTCTCCACATGTTTTGGTAGGGAAATCGATGGCTGCTTCAGGACATAGATCTACACAGACGCCACATCCTTCACAGTTTATTTTATTTATTTTGAAACTCTCTTTAACTGCGTCAAATCGACAAAGCTCCATACAAAGACCGCACTCCGTACATTTTTCCGGATTTATAATGGCAACACCGCCTCCTTTAAAATCAGTTCGCTTTTTTATATCCGGATCCATTAAAAGATGAAGATCAGCCGCATCCACATCTGCATCACAAAGGATTTGGTTATTAGATAAAGCGGCAAAGGCTGCTGTAAGACTTGTTTTTCCTGTACCGCCCTTACCGCTCAAAATAACCAGTTCTTTCATCACGTCGTCACTCCTTTTTCTGCCAGATTTTCAATTTGATTGAATAATTTTAGGAATTTTTCCTTCCATTGCGGAATCTCCCGGGAAATGAGCAAACCTTTAGAATAAGCTTCAGCAATACTCCGATCAAAAGGGATCTCCATTAATATGGGAATGTTTTCCTTTTCTGTATAGGCTTTTACCTTATCATCTCCCATGTCTGAGCGATTAATGAGCAAGCCATGGGGGATTCCCAGCAGTTTGACAGCCTCAACCGCTAATTTCAAATCATGCAAACCAAAAGGGGTCGGTTCGGTTACCATCAAAACATAATCTGTATCTTTCATAGCGGCAATAACCGGGCATGATGTTCCTGGAGGCGCATCAATAATATTGATTTTATCCGGTTCAATAAAGGATCTGACTTTTTTGATCAGGGGCGGTGACATAGCTTCACCAATTCTGAGACGGCCATTTACAAAACCAATTGCATTTATATTACCCTTTTCAGTTACACCAAGCTCTCGACCGGTTTCAGATATTGCATTTTCTGGACATACCTCCACACAGCCACCACAGGAATGGCATAATTCAGGAAAGGTGAGGATTGTTTCACCAACGATTGCAATCGCTTTAAATCGACATATCTCCGCACATTTCCGGCAATAGGTACATTTGGATTCATCAATCTTTGGTACAGGTGTATAAACCGTATCTGTTTGCTCAATTTTTGGATTCAAAAATAAGTGAGCATTGGGTTCTTCAACATCGCAGTCGAGAATTTGTACGTTATTACCAATAGAATAGACCAGGTTTGTGGCAACGGTAGTTTTTCCTGTGCCTCCTTTTCCACTTGCAACACTTATAATCATTGACCATCATCTCCTCTAAAAATTTATTCTTGACGGATTGAATGAATTATACTGCTTATGCCCTTTATTATTCATCAAAGACCGCCATCTTTCTTTATTGATGTTATATTGAGTACTTTTTTCAAATGAGATAAAAGATTTTCAATATGTATTTCATTTGAAAAAAGCGGCAGTTGCATTAGCAAACCAAGACCTTCGCTGGCTGCATGAAATTTGTTGGGAGATAATCCGCTTATCGCAGCACAATTTATCAATGGATTTGTAGAAACCATGTTTTCAGCTAGTTCAAGCCCGGACATATCATTCAAAACTTCATCTATGATTACCAAATCAAATATTTCCTTTTTTATTACTGTTAGTGCTTTCATTCCAAGTTCAGATTTGGTTATTTGAATATCATGCTTTTTTAGCAAACCGCTTATATTATTAATAATGTACATGTTAGAGCTTACTAGTAATATGCGAATCATCTGTATATTTCTCCGAAATTCGGCTGGTTATTCTTCAGTTCATTTTAAACTATCTTTGCCAACAAGATTAATTACTTTTTCATTATGAATAATTTTCATATCTTCATGCTTGCCAGGTATATTTATGATAACGCATATGTTCTGTTTTCCACTCAAAGCAGGATATGTACTCCTTAAATATCCAAAGTCAGTATGCTCCAAGAAGTACTTTAATCCTTCTATCTGTTCTTCCAGCGTGGATTGATCTCTATTTGATTTAATTTTCCGAAAATATTTACTCAATAACTGCCCATAAATTTTTTTAGCTCCAGTTTCGATACAATGTTTTCTAAGCTCCAGTTCTATTTTTATATGCATGGTTCCCTCTTCATTTTTAAAATATCAGGCAATTTGAGATATCAAATTGCCTAAAGCAGATTATGCATCGGTACTTTTATCAAGCTCATGTATACGATTTTTAATATGGAAAAGGGCATCTTCATAATATTTTGTCTCATCTTTAAGATAGTCTTTTTCATCTTGAACAGTAGGCTCAAAACCGTAATATGGCCTTACATAACGACGCCTAAATTTAGGACCTGAAAATTGTTGGCGGCCACCCCTATATCCAAAACCAAAACCACGGCCATACCCTTGGCCAAATCCTTGATTTACATAATTAGGCATTTGCTGCCCGCCACAAATTCCAAATCTTCTTCCAGTCATTGATCCCATACCGAGAGGACCTGTTTGATCTCTACCTGGCATAATTAACCTCCTTAAGATTTGTTTATAGTTATCTGTTTTTCTGTTGATTACCTCTTCTTTCCTGGTCACCCTGCTTGCGACCACTACCGCGTCCTTTTTGGGTATTGGTTTGCTGATCTTTTGCACTGCATTGCCCTTTACCTCTTCCTGTCATCGGTCCCTGGCCTTCTGGGCCGGTTCTATCTCCCTTAGGCATAATCAACACCCCCTTCATTTTTATATTTTCAGTTTTTTGCTTTTGACCACGGGTTTGCTTTCTGAAACCGCAACATCCCGGCATAGATAGTTTCTGATCGGGTAAGACGTCTTTTAAAAATGCATCAATCACATCCGTAATTTTGCCGCATGTAAATGGAATTGTTTTAATTTCCTGTAATGTAATCATTTCCGATAAAGGTTTAGATATGGCCCCGCAAATCAGCGTTTCAATATTTAACCCCATTAGTTTAGAGATCTTATAGGTAGGATTATCATTTTCAAACGTCTCAAATGCTTCTTTTGCTACTGAATTGTTTTCGATGTCTAAAACGAGTATCTTCCTTGAAACATCAAAAACCGGTGAGATTCTATCCTTCCATATTGCAACGGCCACCTTCATTATTTCTCCTTTAATTCTTGAGAACTTAAAAAAGCATATTGCATGCCATGAAAGAAATTAATTTAAGTAATCCAAAAGAAATTAATTAAATCCAATTTGTTAAAAAATTTTATGCCGGCAAACAGATGATCAGAAAGTTCGATTTTGCAACTTTTTAGAAAAAGACAGGTGCAATAATGCTACCCTGTCATTTTTTCGCTTTTGATCGACCATCCAGTTTAGGAAGAGCAATGTTTAAGGATTTCATTTTACGGAAAAGAGTGGTTTTATGCATGCCCAGATCTCGGGCAGTTGCGAGTCGGTTATTATTGTTTCGTTTGAGGGCTTCCATTATGGTCTGGGTTTCCACTGATTTAATAATGGCATTAAAATCACCTTGAATTTTAGGTGTTGGCATATGCGCAAAAAAATCTTCTGGTAAATGATGAGTTTCAATTATGCTTTCGTTACAAAGAACAAAAGCATACTCAATAATATTTTCAAGTTCACGGATATTACCAGGATAATCATATGACATTAGAAAGGTTAACACTTCTGAGTTTACTCCGGCAATTGATTTGTCCTGCCGCCTATTAAACTGTTGAATGAAATGTTCAATCAAAAGAGGGATGTCTTCCTTACGGCTTTTTAACGGTGGCAAATCAATTCTCACAATGTTTACCCTATAATAAAGGTCCTGTCGGAAGATTTCTTTTTTTATTAGGTCTGCAAGATTTTTATTGGTAGCGGTAATGACTCTGACATTTGCATGAATCGATTTAGTTCCTCCAAGGGGTTCAAAAACCTTTTCCTGTAAGAAACGCAACAAGCGAACCTGTATAGCTTGACTGACTTCACCGATTTCATCTAGAAATAAAGTACCACCTTCAGCAAGCGCAAAACGTCCCGGTTTATCTTTATTAGCACCAGTGAATGCACCGACTTTATAACCAAATAGTTCGGATTCTAAAAGAGTATCAGGAAGAGCACCACAATTTATTGCAATAAATGGATTATCTTTCCTCGAACTGAGGTTGTGGATCGCGTTTGATATCAATTCCTTGCCCGTTCCGGTCTCACCTTGAATGAGCACGGTACTGTCGCTATTTGCAATTTGGGGAAGAATTTTAAATATTTTTCTCATGGAATCGCTTCTGCTAACCAAATCCCCCAAATAAAACCGCCCGGAAAGATCCTTCCTTAATTGCTCGACCAAACTCAAGTCACGAAATGTTTCTGCGCCACCGACAATCTCTCCTTTTTCATCACGAAGAAGCGCTGTAGAAACGGAAATAGGTATGCGATAGCCATCTGCATTGATAATAAATGCTGATTTATTAATAATGGGCGAGCCATTTTCCATGGTTCGATTCAAAGCACAATCCACCTCGCACATACTGGCATGAAAAACTTCTGAACATAACTGACCTATCGCTTCCTTCCGGGGGACACCTGTAATTTCTTCTGCAGCTCGATTAAACGATGTAATTCGCCAATCTTTATCCACGGTAAATACACCATCAGATATGCTTTCAAGAATAATACTCGTATTACTTGATTGAGAATTGCTTCTGATGTCTTTAAACGGTTGCTTTTTCATTTATTCAATGATTTCAGTTTGTTTTTTCGATGAACCGATTATCTAATTTTTAATTTACTATATTTTTCTCTACTTCGTCAAGCCAACCAATAATAAGATTAGATCGGTTATCAAATTTCGGAACATAAAGTTTGATGTCAAGCAAAGGTGTTCCATCAAGAATATCAACATCCGCAATATGCAATATGTTTTGTTCAATACTTGTTAACTTATCAATTGATATGTATGCCATGCGAGTTTCACTGCATACGATGAAAATACAGACACCATGCTTCTATTCGTTTAATATTCAAATATAAACTGGCTTGTAAAAAAAAATCAGTGGGTTATGGAGTTCAAACTAATAACGACATTGACGGACAATCTCTGCTGCTCTGCGTTGAAGGTCACAGGCAAAGGGTTCTTTTTTGTTCAGCGCTTCTTCCAGAGCAGCAAGAATGTCATAATATATAACCCATTCCAAAAGTTCTTTTTCATACTGCTGTTTAAGAGGAGAAGGGTCGCCCCGGGTGAACCTGACAGCAGAGTCAATGCGTTCTATGCCATCTTTTATAAAATCGAATCCCTGCCTTTTATTTTCAGAAATAAAAAAAGACGCTGCCTTTAAGGCAAATCGTAAATAAACATTCAATTTTTTTTTGAAATAATGCCTGAATTACAGACTCGAAGTTATTCATCATCCTTGCTCCATATCATAACCGACATTAATGATGGATTTATATATATCATATTTCGTTCTGTGCGCAATTAAATTTACAGCAACTTACAAGGTCGTTTCAATGTTAATTGGAAAATGCACGCTCAATTATTTTACCCCTGTTGCTCACAACTACTTTTTCGATCGGAATAGTTACAGCAGCTATTTCCATGGCTTTGGTCAAGATTCCAGGAAGACCTGAACAGCAGGGTACTTCCATGACAACAGAAGTAATACTGTTTATTTCTGCTGTTTGAAAGATATCTGCAAATTTATCGATGTATTCCTGAACATTGTCGAATTTCGGGCACCCCATCATCACAATTCGTCCTTTGAGCAAATCCTGGTGCAGGTTAGGATATGCGACGCCGCAGCAGTCGGCTAGAATCAGC
Source organism: uncultured Desulfobacterales bacterium (assembly GCA_964617785.1). GTDB lineage: Bacteria > Desulfobacterota > Desulfobacteria > Desulfobacterales > SURF-7 > JAFDJC01. The sequence continues at coordinate 22,087 of CAZTYY010000016.1, forward strand.
AGATCTGCGCCTTTTAAAAACGGCGCTTTTGCAGGGATTAGACGAATTTGTATCGGCCAGTGGGTCAGAGCGGATTGTACATCCTCAAAAGATGCCGGCCTGTTTGCTTCCCGGCATGGGGAAACAGGAGCAAAATCCTGAATATTTGTCGATGGGCATCCGCACGCCATGGTTGTTTCTTGTTCGGGCTTTTTTTTAGACTCATTTTTCAGATGCTTTTCAACAGCCTCCTCATCAAACTCATCAGTTTCACGTTCCACTATATTCAGTGCGCCGGTCGGGCATTCTCCTATGCACGCACCTAACCCGTCACAAAGGTTGTCGGCAACTACTTTTGCCTTGTCATCGATAATCTCCAGGGCACCTTCTGCGCATCCTGTTATGCATTGGCCGCAACCGTCACAGAGTTCTTCGTTTATTTCGATTATTTTACGTAGAGTTTTCATGATATTTTCTCCTTTAAAGGCAAAATACTTTCCTTAAGATAAAAGCACTCTTCTTGCTTCTTCTTGCCCCCCATTTGTCATAAATGATTTATTTATAATTTTTTCAAGATGTTGGCTTTCGGTTTTCTTCTCTTTTCTGTTGTCTTCCAGGTTTGCGACAAGGTCAGCGTCATACAGCACTTTGAAATTGACAGTCTCATCAGGGCGAGGGCTATGGTGGTGGCTGACGATATCACAGACTTCATCTATCATTTTTTCATTTGCCCCGAGTTTTTCGAGAATCGACCTCGCAATTGGCGGCCCTTCCTGCTCCTGGTATTTGGCGGCAGTACTGTTATATTTTCGCTCCGCCTCATGGATACCGATATCATGCAGATAAGCTGCAGACAGGATAACCGCAAGGTTGCCGGCTTCCTGTTTTCCTATGCGTTCAGCATATCTTGCCACCCTTGTCGCATGACCGATTCTTTTAAAATCCGATTTAAAGTATCGCTTCATCTCTATTGCCACCCGGTCTTTTAACAAGTCCTCTTTCTGAGCAAGAAGTTCAGGGGGCAGGTTACCGATGCATTGTTCGGCAAACTGACAGTATGCTGCGCAGCCGAAATCGAGGCCTGGATTGAGAAACCGATGTTCGCATGCAGGGCATTTTCGCATGGTATCATCTTTGAAAAATTCAACATTATGACCGCATTCCGGACATTTTGCATCAAAAATCGCACCCGGTTTCCAGTACTGTGTATCTTGTCCCGGACATTTCATGGTTATTGCCTCCTGTGTCATTCCTTTAAAAAAACATAACCGCTTTTTGACAACATAATACCTTAAAGGTGCGATTGCCACATTGACTTATGTCAAAAACGGAAAAATTTTTTTGTAAAAATGCGGATTTTTTGATTGTCAGCTATATTTTTCCATGTTCTGCTAACTCTCTCAGACCATGGGTATCCAAAAGTGTTATGCTCCGACCATCAACTTCAATCAGACCATGATTGTTCATCTTGTTCAAAATGCGGGAAAGGGTTTCCGGAATTGTTCCCAGCAGACTTGCAAGCTGGCCTTTTGAAACAGGTAAAAGTACTTTGTCTTCGTTTTTTTGCTCACCTGAAAGATAAATAAGATGCGAAGCCAGTCTTCCAGGCACTTCTTTAAGGGAAAGATTTTCGATCTGGACTGTAAATGCCCTTAAGCGCATGGAAAGAACAGCAAGCATATTCATGGCAAGAGACGGGTTCTCTGAAATCAGATCGACAAATACCTGCCTTGGGAAAAAGAGAAGATGGCTTTTAATGAGTGTCTCTGCATTTGCCGGGAATTTCTGTCCTGAAAAAACCGGAACCTCTCCAAATGGGTTTCCAGGTCCATAGATGTGAAGAATATGCTCTTTTCCCTCTGCAGAGACTTTATATATTTTCACACTACCGTCTGCCACCACATAAAAGCCGTCCCCTTCATCTCCTTCTGAAAATATGATTCTGCCTTTATCGTAAAATCTGTCCTTGGCTATTTCCCGGACTTGATTCAGGCTGTTTTCAGAAAGCTCCTTGAAAATAGGGGCGGCAGATATAATTTTAATTATTTTTTCCATTTTTTACCTTATATCATTTCAGGCCAACTTTTTTTTGCCTCGATATCGGATAAGACCTTCCTGGGACGTGGATGCAACCAGTTGACCATTGCGTGAAAAAATATGGCCGTGATTAAACCCAAGTGCCTTGCTGGCATTTGGGCTGTTACAAACGTATAGAAGCCAGTCATCCATTCTGAAATCCCGGTGGAACCACATGGCATGGTCAAGGCTTGCAACCTGCATGCGTGGGTCATAGAATGTGTAGCCATGGGGATACAATGATGTGCCCACCAGCCCAAAATCAGATGCATAGGCGAGCATATATTGATGCACAGCCATTTCATCAGGCATTTTATGAATGGTCTTAAACCATACATATCGTACCGGCTCTTCTTTTTTTGGTGCAAACGGATCAACAGGGTTTACCGGTCGGATTTCAATCGGCTTATCGCATAAAATCTGATTTCGTATCGAGGGCGGTATTTTATCTTCAATCCGGCGGGCCAGTTCCAGTTCGGATTCAATGCCTTCCGGTCCGGCGACATCCGGCATCGTTATTTGATGCTCAAAACCGGACTCAAAGATCTTAAATGAAGCAGACATGGAAAATATCGCCCTTCCTTTCTGAATTGCCACTATGCGACGGGTTGTAAAACTTTTTCCATCACGGATACAATCCACGTCGTAAACAATCGGATTGGCAGGATCACCTGGTCTCAGGAAATACGCGTGCAAACTGTGGGCGCTTCTCTCATCGGAAACCGTCTGTGATGCAGCCGATAAAGCCTGCCCCAGAACCTGACCGCCGAATATATTGCCGAATCCAAGGTCCTGGCTGTTGCCACGGAAAATATTCTCTTCGATTTTTTCAAGCTTAAGAAGCCACAACAGCTCACTTAAAACATTTTCTTTTATTGTACATTCGCTAATTGATTCTTTCATAATGCTAATAAATTGACCTTATGACCTTTACTCCTCGTTACGTTTTTCATGGGCCGGCACTCCGTATACCTTTTTATAAGACCGGCAGGCCGGGCAGACGTGCTCTTCCAGTTTTACAAATTGATATAACGCACCTTTTCCTTTTTCCCGTGCACGGGTACATACCGGGCAAGTATCTTTGCAGAAATTAGCCATTGATTTGGTAATGTTGCCATGTCCCATTGTTAACCTCCTTTATTGGTTGGATGCAATAATATTAACTGAGTTTAAGCATAATTTCTAATAACATCAATTATAAAATGCTACTGATAAAAAATTTGACGGTTTCGTAAAAAGTCAAATTAATGGCCGGGCGCGCCTTTGCTTCCCGGTTTAAATCGATATATCTGATAAGGGGCCTGGGACTCGATATGGGAAGAACTTTGGCCTATGACATCCATAAGAGAACTGCATGTAAAATACAGCCAGCCGTCAGGACCGAAGCTGAATCCGTCAGGCCATCTGAACTCAGGATCTTTCAGCAATGTCTTTAATTTTCGATCCTGGCCGATAATATGCACGGCAGAGTTCTCCATGTCGGATATATAAATATTGCCGTCCACATCAGTAGTAATACCGTCACTCATGCTTTTTTCCGCAAACAGTTCAACCATGGTTGCCAGTTCGTCTTCGGGTACTTCAGGCTTTTTCAAGTTTTCGGTTCGAATACGAAATAATTTTTCTGAATTGACCGCCGCATAATAAAGCCATTCCGCGTCTCGGCTGAGTGCTATTGAATCGACAGCAATATGGATAGGGATACCCATTAGTTTAAAATCATCTTCACCGACTCGCAAAGTATTGGATGTGGCTTTCACAGAGTCGTGATCTTCAAGAAGCCGCCTGGCCTTCTTCTTTTCGGTTTCATAGACAACGATTGCCGGAGATCCTCCGATAACCGGCACCGGAGCCCCGGTATCGGCAATCAGAATGAATTTACCGGTTGGATCGACCTGGAAATCATTCAAGAAGGAACCAAAGCCTGCAATGTCAGATGAAAAATCATAGTGATGGACAATTTCACCGGTCTTGAGGTCAAATGCCAAAAGGCGCGGCTGCCGGACGCCAAAATAACCGTGATCCAATGTCCAAAGCTTATTATTCGAGTCTACACGAAGCGAAAGAACTGTGTCAAAAAAAGGCAAGTCGTCACGCTCTTTCTGAAATTCCGCATTAGGAAAGGGGCGCACGTTTCCCTCCACCAGTTCTGCGACCTTGATTTCCGGATCTGCATCAGGATGAAAAGTGAAGAAAATGCGAGAATCATTGGAGACAGCGATATTTCCAGGTGGTTTAGGCAGGTTTGCTACGACTTCCGCTTTTTCTTTAGAGAAAAGAGGGGCTGTGCTGTGATCTTTTATGTGTTGGGTTGCACAACCAAAGGTCAATGATACGATCAGTAATAGAGCCAAAAGATATTTAACCATAATATGCCTCCAGAAATATATTGTATGTTCAGTTTTACAGATAATGAAAGTATTTTATATTTTAAGCAGGAATAATATAAAATTCCAACACCTTTTTTGAAAAGCTTAGCCAACGGGGTTATCTGCTTTTTTTAAACGAGTCGTTTTTATAAACTTTAATATTTCTTCACCTTTGTCGGTATTCTCCGCCTGTCGGTGAGCTAAATCGAATCCTTTCAAATAATAACATATTAATCATATTGCAATGATATGTTGCATTCTGCTATTTTTTTATGGTACGATTGCGGAAATGATATTTTAGGAGGTAACCATAATGCCAACAGCAGTAAGAATTACCGACGATTTGGTTCGGGACGCAAAGATATTCAGTAAAGTCGATAAACGATCTTTAACTGGTCAGATTGAGCATTGGGCGCGGATTGGTAAATGCGCTGAAGAAAACCCTGATTTAACCTATGGCTTGATTAAAGATATTCTCATCGGTCTTGCAGAGCTTGAACAAGGCGAATCATCAGAGTACAAATTCGGATAATCGCAATGAAAATTCTTCAATCCCGATCATTTGAACGAAAAGTTAAAAAATTTGCTAAACAAGAAAAGAAGATATTAGACAAACAGATTCTAAAAATTACCGAGAATTCATCTGTTGGGACCGAAAAAAAAGGCGATCTTCGTGGAGTATATGTTTGTAAATTTAAAATTAAAACCACACAATATTTGCTCTCATATCGCTTTGTCGGGACAGGTATGGAATTAATTATGATTGGTGTTCATAAAAATTACTATCGAGATTTAAAAAACTACCTGAAAGCGAGACAGTAATGGCGAACAGAGCGGCTTAACCCAGCGCTCACTTTTTTGGGGAAGACTCATTCTGAAGCTGGCATGATGTTGCGGATAAAGACTCAGTCTCACACCTTCAAAGGAGGTCATGCATGGATAAAATGGACAAATTGGAATCCGGACCTGGAAAGCTCTTAGGAATTTCAGGGTCATACTGGCAGACCTGTACGCTTCACGCTGCCGTAAAGCTTGACGTTTTTACGGCAATTGGAAATGATAAAATGACCCACATGGAAATTGCCGACAAGCTTAGCCTTGATCCCCGTGCTGTTGAGATGCTGCTGAACGCCCTTTGTGCCATGGTATTGTTGGAAAAAGTTGAAGGCACCTATATCAACACCTCAGAGTCAAAGAAGTTTCTTTCAAAGGATTCATTTGGGTATATCGGATATATGATCATGCATCATCACAATCTGGTGGAATCATGGGCAAGACTTGATGCGTCGGTTGCAACAGGCCAACCTGTCCGGACCCGTTCATCCTTTGATGATGAAGAATACAGGGAAAGTTTTCTGATGGGTATGTTCAACATTGCCAGCGGAATTGCGCCGCAGGTGGCAAAGAAAATAGACCTTTCAGGGCGAAAACACCTGCTGGATCTTGGCGGAGGGCCTGGTACTTATGCCATCCATTTCTGCAAACATAACAAAGAGTTGAAAGCAACCGTATTCGATCTCCCCACCACAAGACCGTTTGCCCAAAAAACAATCGATAGATTCGAAATGGATGATAAGATAACGTTTATTGATGGCAACTACATTAATGACAGTATCAGAGGCACTTTTGATGTTGCATGGCTTTCCCACATTCTGCATGCTGAAAACCAGGATGATTGTGAACGTATTATTCAAAAAACCTTATCATCCCTTGAACCGGGCGGGATGATAATTATACATGACTTTATTCTGGAAAACACGAAAGACGGGCCTCTTTTTCCTGCTCTGTTTTCTTTAAACATGCTTCTCGGTACTTCAGGAGGCCAGTCATATTCTGAACAGGAGCTGGTTGCCATGCTGGCCGGGGCCGGGGTGGAACAGATACAGCGCAGCTCTTTTCGTGGCCCAACGGATTCAGGAATTATTACCGGGATATTGCCATGAAAACTCAGCCAAAAGCTAAACAGAATAAAATGCGATATAGAATTTGAAAGAAATATTGATTTTC
>CAZTYY010000017.1:0-28504 GCA_964617785.1 uncultured Desulfobacterales bacterium
TTCACAATGGTAGCGGGGGCTGGATTCGAACCAACGACCTTCGGGTTATGAGCCCGACGAGCTACCAGACTGCTCCACCCCGCATCAGAATCTTGGATTTATAACCGGCAAGAAAAAACTTGTCAAGAAAATAACCAACATTTATTTCAAAGATTCGATCCGATGCTTAAGACTTGCAGCCTGTTTCTGAAAATCATCCTTCTGATCCAGCTTAACAAGTATTTTTTTATTTCTGTTGGTATGCCCTGACAGAATCTCCACTGAAGATTTTGCCACGCCAAGAATTTTTGATAAAAAATTGACGCACATTTTATTTGCCGCATTATCAACCGGAGGTGCCGTGAGCTTAATTTTAAGGGACTCCCCATAAATACCTGCAACCATATTTTTTGATGAACGCGTCTGAACAAAAACTTTAAAGCTAATACCTTCAGGATGATCAATAACGGTAACCATAATACATTCTATGCGTTTACAGTCATCTCCTTGATAAGAACCGCTTTAAGTTCTTCATAATCTGTTGTCACCGGGAATTCCGGGAATTCATTGATAACGTTTTCTGGCGGCCTAAAGAGTGCCGCAGCGTCAGCTTCTTTTAACATTCCTATATCATTGTATGAATCTCCAAAAGCGATCACCCTGTAATCAAGGCTTTTCAACGCCTGGATGGTTCTTTTTTTTCCCTCCTGCTGGCGAAGATTGTATCCTTTTACGGTGCCATCAGAACCAATGGAAAGCGTGTGGCAAAAAAGGGTGGGTCTTCCGAGCTTTTTCATCAAAGGTCCTGCAAACTGTGTAAACGTGTCTGAAACCACTATAACCTGTGTCCTCTCCCTTGCCCAGTCCAAAAATTCAACAGCCCCTTCAAGGGGGTCCATGGTTTCAATGACATCCGTTATATCCTTTATTTTCAGGCCATGTTCATCAAGAATGGAAATTCGCCTTTTCATCAGGACATTATAATCAGATATATCCCGTGTTGTCAGTTTCAGTTCCTCTATACCTGTTTTTTTTGCAACATTAATCCATATTTCCGGTATAAAAACACCTTCAAGGTCAGAACAAACAATATCCATATTTATCACTCCTGTTTATCTTGATCAGACTCAATCCGTATAATAACCGTATTGTCATCTATTACATCCAGGGAGTCAATTTCAGAAATAGCCTTTTGGACGCCCGCCTCCCTGGCGATATGCGTGAGCATAACAATCGGAACAGGCCCTTTTGATTTGCGCCCTTTCTGCTGAACCGATTTAACACTGATACCGTAATTCCCCAGAATCCCTGTTATTTTTGAAAGTACGCCAGGCTTATCAGCTGCTGAAAACCTGAAGTAGTAATTGGTCATCAGTTCATCTATCGGAAGTATAGGTGGAAACACTGGTGTATTTGCAGCACCTTCCCCATGTAATGGGAAAGAGGAGGGAAGCCTATTTACGGCTCCTGATACAAGGTCGCGGGCAATATCGACCACGTCACCCACCACAGCACTGGCAGTCGGCATCATGCCAGCGCCAGAACCAAATAAAACGATTTCACCGGAAGCATCACCTGTGATTGATACTGCATTAAGAGAACCATTAACATTTGAAAGCGGATTTTCAAACGCAATCATGGCAGGATGGACCCTGACCTCAACAAACTTTTCCAGAGCCTTGCTGATTGCCAGCAGTTTGATTTTATAACCAAACTGATGAGCAAATTCAATATCCATCAATGCTATACCTGATATACCCTCAACATAAATATCTTTCAGATCGACCTTGGTACCATATGACAAGGTTGAAAGAATCGAAAGCTTGTGGGCTGTATCCCACCCCTCAATATCCAAGGCAGGATCCGCTTCAGCAAAACCATTCTTTTGGGCAAGGGCAAGGGCATCTTTAAAAGACAACCCTTCATCGGCAATCTTTGTAAGTATGTAATTACAGGTACCATTCAGGATACCGGTCATTGATTTTATTCTATTTCCCACAAGTGATTCCCGGATGGTTTTAACAATTGGAATGCATCCTCCGGCACTCGCTTCAAAGGCAATATTTACTCCTTTTTCCGAGGCAGCCTGAAAAATCTCTTTTCCTTCCTCGGAAAGAAGCGCCTTGTTTGCCGTCACAACATGCTTGCCTTTTTCAATCGCCTTAAAAATCAACTCTTTTGCAATTGTTTTTCCTCCTATCAGCTCAATGACGATATCAATTTCCGGATCATCAATCACCTGAAAGGCATCTTTAATAAAAATATTATCATCAAAACTGATGCCCCGATCAGTTTCAGTGTCAAGGTCCGCCACATACTTTAAAATGATTGACGCACCCACACGGAACGAGATAAACTGCTGTTTTTCAATTAAAATTTTGCAGACTCCCGTTCCAACGGTACCGCAGCCAATTAATCCTACCTTAACTTCCTTCATTCCACAGCTCCTACTTTGAAAACCGATTGCCTTCTTATTTTGGAACTTTATTACATGATGTCCCATATCTTGTCAAAAAATTTGTTTTGACTTTTAAAATAATTCGGTTTAGCTATTTGGGTCTATGTTGCCATGAAAATTATGGTAGCCGTTTTTTTTGTATTCCTTTTCTTTCCATGTGAACTGATGGGAGATGATAACGATGAGTAAATCGATGACCTATGCTGATGCAGGTGTTGATATCAACAAGGCGAATGAATTCATAGAAACCATCAAAAGCATTGCGGGACAGACACCCAGATCAGGTGTAATGGGGGAAATCGGCGGCTTTGGAGGGCTTTTTTCTCTCAATGTATCGAACATGGAAAGGCCTGTCCTTGTCAGCTCAACCGATGGTGTCGGTACAAAATTAAAAATCGCTTTTATGATGGACAAGCATGATACAATCGGCATCGATCTTGTCGGCATGTGTGTTAACGATATTGCCGTCCAGGGAGCAAAGCCCATCTTTTTTCTTGACTACCTTTCAATGGGAAGCCTGAAGACCGAAACCGCTACAGACATTATTAAAGGTATCGCGGAAGGCTGTAAACAGGCAAACTGTGCCCTGATTGGCGGTGAAACTGCAGAAATGCCGGGCATGTATAACAAAGACGAATATGATCTCGCGGGCTTTTCGGTCGGTATCGTCGATAACGATAAAATAGTCGATGGATCTGGAATACGGGTCGGCCACGTTCTAATAGGAATCGCTTCGAGCGGCCTTCACAGCAACGGATACTCGCTTGTTCGAAAAATATGTTTTGATAAACTCAAGTTAAACATAGATGATCATGTTGCGGAACTTGGCCGGACCATCGGTGAAGAGTTGCTTGAACCTACCCGAATATATTCTGAAACTGTTTTGAGAATCCTTAAGGATTTTCCCGTTAACGGTCTTGCACACATAACCGGCGGTGGAATTACTGATAATATACAGCGCATCATCCCCCAGACCTGTAAGGCTGAAATAAAAAAGGATTCATGGGACCCCCCGCCTGTTTTTTCATTCCTTAAAGATGCCGGAAAAATTTCAGATGCTGAAATGCTGAGAACTTTTAACAACGGCATTGGAATGATAGCAGTTGTTCCCGAAGAATTCTCTGAAGAAATTATGGACAGGTTGCAGGGAATGAATGAAAAGGCGTTTGTTATCGGAACAATAGTGAACAGAAGAACTTCCAAAACACAGATCAAATTTATCTAATAGTGTTAAAATGTTAAAACCATACCCATGCTAATTCTCGGGATTGAATCCTCTTGCGATGAAACTGCGGCAGCCCTTGTTATAGACGGAGATACCGTCCTTTCATCTTCTGTATCCTCCCAGGTTGACGTCCATCATCCTTTTGGTGGTGTTGTTCCTGAACTGGCATCCAGAAAGCATATCGAATCGATTGTTCCTGTTGTAGAAGATGCTTTGGATAAAGCCGGGAAACGGCCCGACCAGATCGATGCCATCGCCGTTACCCAGGGACCGGGCCTTATCGGTTCGCTTCTTGTGGGGTTTTCCTTTGCCAAGGGCTATGCCTGTTCCCTCGGTATCCCATGGGTAGGAGTCAATCATCTGGAAGGCCATGTCAATTCAGTATTTCTTACACCCGAACCTCCGGCCTTCCCTTTTACCGCTCTCCTTGCGTCAGGCGGACACACCAGCATCTACCATGTGGTGTCACACACAGAGCTTGAAATAATGGGCCGGACCCGGGATGACGCTGCGGGAGAGGCGTACGACAAGGTCGCTAAAATGCTCGGTCTCGGTTATCCGGGAGGCAGCGCCATAGACAGTCTGGCAAGGAAAGGGAATCCTTTAAAAATCCCCTTTCCGAAACCATACCTTGATAAATCAGCATTTGATTTCAGTTTCAGCGGTATCAAAACAGCGGTCAGCCGATATATTCAAAAACATTCGGAAACATTTTCCCATGAGATCCCGGATATTGCGGCCGGATTCCAGGAGTCGGTTGTCGAGGTACTAACACACAAACTGCTTTTGGCAGCAGAAATAAAAGGCGTAAGCCATGTTGCTGTTGTGGGTGGTGTTGCGGCAAACAGTCATCTGCGAGAAAATATAAAAAAACAGGCATCTGCAAAAGGACTATCGGTTCATATCCCGCCTGCTGATCTTTGCGGCGACAATGCAGCTATGATAGCAGCCATTGGTTACCACTACTTGAAACAAGGCTTAACATCCGATATGAACAGCGATGTATTTTCAAAAATTATTGGAAATTAACGCTACTTTTTTGAAATAGCGATGCTTTTTTGGGTATGGCAAACCGGACAGTTTATTTGCTATAAAACCGGACAAATCTATTTGTTGCTAACATTCAAATCATGCCGCTTGTTGCTAACATTCAAATCATGCCGCCATTAACTGATAATACCTGACCGGTGATATAAGAAGCGTCATCAGTACAAAGGAACCGGACTGCTTTAGCCACTTCCCCGGGAAGTCCGATTCTTTCCATTGGAATCATCTTTTTGATCATATCTGCGGGCGCATCTTTAATCATGTCGGTCTGGATCAATCCCGGGGCTACAACGTTTACACGAATTCCCAGCCTTGCAACCTCTAATGCTACGCTTCGAGAAGCTCCTATAAGTCCGGCTTTTGCCGCTGAGTAATTTGTCTGGCCCTTGTTGCCGACAAGGCCTGCAATAGATGAGATTGATACAATAGAGCCTCTTTTTTTAGAAATCATCTTTTTTAAAACCGGTTTGGTTACATTGTAAAAGCCTTTTAGTGTTGTATTAATAACTGAATCCCATTTACTTTCAGACATCATAACAAACAATCCGTCAGCTGTTATACCAGCATTGTTTACAAGGACTTCAAGGTTCTCAAATTGAGAGGCAATCCGGCCAATCGCTTCTTTAGCCTCTTCGGCTTTTGAAACATCAAACCGGCATATCTGCCCATCAAAACCCTCCTTCTCAATCAAGCCGAGAGTCTCTTCGGCTGCAGCTCGGTCTGCTCTATAATTTACAATGACATAATACTGGTATCCGGCCAACTCAAGAGAAATAGCCCGGCCGATCCCTCTGCCTCCTCCTGTTACTATTGCGACTCTCTTTTCTTTGTCACTCATATGTTTTTCCTTAAAAAAATCTCTGATCCCATAAAAAAGTTGCGGAAAAGCGTTTAGTTGAAGCCAAGTTACCTTTTAAAAAAAGACAGTGTCAACTTTTTTTATCTATGACTGCTATTTGTTAATATTATCTGAGAATTTCCTTTCTAAATTTTTCGTACAATGGTAACAAAAAAACGTTACTTAAATTTTGCAGGGATAAAAACGATGATTGCTCTCCTCATAATTTTCTTCGCAGGAGCTTATATTGCAGGCTCTATTAACTTTTCCATTATTCTATTTAAGATTTTGGGGAAAGAAGATCCTCGTAATAATTTTAGCGGAAATGCCGGCGCCACAAATGTTTATCGTCAGGCTGGAATTTTCTGGGCCTTGACAGTACTCCTGCTGGACATGGGAAGAGCAATGCTTATTGCTTACGCATCACTTTGCATTTTAAATGCGTCATATATCACATGGCCGGGTCTTGCACTTATACTGGGGAACCGTTATCCCTGTTTTCATAATTTCAAGGGAGGAAAAGGCATAGCAAACTATCTTGGGTTCACCTTTGTATTGGCACCGCTTTCAGCCTGCGTTGCGTCATTGGCCTGGGGATTGGTATATCTTTTTTTCCGTACTCCGTTTATCTCTTCTTTTGTCATGACAGCCATTCTCGCTGTTGGCACAATTAACATATTTCTTGGTTCCGGATTTGGTTCCGGATCTGGTTCTGGATTTGATTCAGGGTCTGCCGTCATCGCAACCTCTATAACAGCTCTTTTCATATTTTTTAATCATAGAGATAATGTTATGCAAAAACTTAAAAAATAATTTCCGACAGTCTCGCAAAAAGTCAAAATGTAATGGCAAAGAAAAAAGTTCAAGGCGCGCAAGTCCCGAAGAATGAGTCGTACTTATAGTACGTCGAATGAGTTCAGGATGCAGCGCAACACAGAAATTGGACTTTTTACGAAGCCATTTTCAAATCATTTTATGTTGACATAACAAAGAGATAATGATTCTGTGAATTATCGCTATTGCATGTGGTAACTGCCGATTGTGCAATGTTATATATTCCAACAATTATTAAGCGATTTATCGCAATCAATTACAGTTGATATTAAAGCAGGGAAAATGTACCTGATAATCAATTGCTTTAGATTTGGTTTGAGTTTTGCCCTGTTTTCCATGTTTTTAACGTAATATACGGTTAGGTGGAAATATTTTCCATATATATAATCTGATATCATGGAAAAATTTTATATCTATCAACACTGTTAGGTTTCAGAGGTATTGCGATGACAACACCTACAGAAAAAGTATGTCCAATTTGCAAGCTCGACAAACAAGACGTCAAAGCTTGGGACCATGGTGAACGTTTCACCCTCGAATGTGCTCGTTGTGGAAAGTTCACTATCACGAAAACCGCTGCTTCTATGGCAGAAAGTAAGGACCTTGGTCAGAAGCTTACAGCTTGGATAAGAGAACGCACAGAATCAGGCGCAGAAGTTCCAGAGATCAATTCTAATACACTCAAGGAAGTTGAATTAGCGCTTCCGAATTATAAAGTAACTGAGAAACAACTCATTCTTCTTCGGGTATTTGAAAAGAAATCAAATTTTCCCGGTCAATCTGTGGAGGTCATATCACGCCTCGATTATCCCTTAGCTTGGGCAAGTAGTGAGGAGGAATTCAGATATTTACTTCGTTCTATAATAGAACGCAATTTAATCAGGAGAACGGATGGATCGGATGATCTCACTGATTCATTTGTCTATAAATTTGAGATCACCGCTACGGGATGGGAATTTTTGGAAAAGCACGATCGTCCTGCTGTTATTGGCGATCAAGTTTTCGTTGCTATGTCATTCCATGATGATTTAAAACCCGCCTGGGAAGAATGGAGATTCGTCTTGAAAGATCTGAAGATTTAGAAAAAGAGATAGAAGATAAAGGGCTGGATTTGATGGATTATGAAAAGCGAGGCGGTAGATACAGAATCAAATTGTCAGCAAAAGATATTAAAGAACATAGGGATTTTCTTGCTTATCTGATTCGAAAAGCAAAAGGCATTGAGCAAAAAAACAGGGAAAGCGAAGAGAGCCGATAGTAATGATGGAACATAATTCTGAAATAATTATTTACACAGCCTCGGACGGAACAACAAAACTCCAAGTTCAATTGGAAAATGAAACAGTTTGGCTTACCCAAGACCAAATGGCAATGCTTTTTAGTAAAGCAAAATCTACCATAAATGAGCATATTAAAAATATTTATGCAGAAGAAGAGCTATATGAGAGCCAAACTTTGAAGAAATTCGGAATTTCCGAATTTCAGCAGAAAGCACCAAATTACTATAATCTTGATGTGATTATTTCGGTTGGTTACAGGATAAAATCCAAACAGGGAACAAAGTTTCGCCAATGGGCAACAAAACGGATTCATGAATACATTGTAAAAGGCTTTACAATGGATGATGACCGATTGAAGCAGGAAGGAGCGAGATCAAGATATTTTGAAGAACTTCTGCAAAGAATCCGTGACATCAGAAGCAGTGAAAGAAACTTTTACCAAAAAGTAACCGATATTTACGCAACCAGCATTGATTACGAAAATGATGACACTTTAACAAAAAAGTTTTTTGCAACAGTGCAAAATAAAATGCACTACGCCATTCACGGTCAAACTGCTGCGGAGATGATAAATGAAAGAGTTGATGCCGACAAACCATTTTTAGGACTTACAAATTTTAAAGGTAAATATATTACCACTCGCGATATTAACATTGCCAAAAACTACCTTTCAGAAGAAGAATTAAGGCAACTGAATCTTATTGTATCAATGTATCTTGATTTTGCTGAACTACAAGCAACAAATGGCAGATTAATGAAAATGCACGACTGGATTCAAAAGCTTGATGATTTTTTAAAAATAAGTGAAAAAGAACTGCTTACTAATGCAGGAAAAATCAGCAATAAAAAAGCAATTGATAAAGCAAAAATTGAATACGAAAAATATAGAAAAGCTGAGAGTAAAAATTATATATCCGATTTTGATCGTGAAATAAAAAATCTTTTAAAGAATGATTAAGAGAACACATAAAATCGCTGCACTGGATTTTTATTCCGCTACGCTGCGTAAAAACCAGTGAGCTCAAGCGTAATCAGAATTAATTATTGACACCACAATATCAAGGTAATACTATTACCAGTAATACATATTACTGGAGGAATAGTTATGAAAGTAACAATAAAAGGACAAGTCACAATACCTCAGAATATTCGTGAAAAACTGGGCATTACCCCTGCAACGGAAGTTGATTTCATTGAAGAAAATGGCCGCGTTTTTTTGGTAAAAAAAAAGGGGGTTAATATTATTAACCGTAAATTTAAGAATTTGAGAGGAATTTCGAAAATAAAAATGACTACGGATGAAATCATGGCCCTAACACGAGGGACCAAATGACCGGAATTTTAGTAGATTCAAATATTATTCTTGATATTTTTCTCGACGATCCTAAATGGGCGGATTGGTCTGAATCCACATTAGAAAGATATTCTGAAAGCTCAACGTTGTATATTAATCCCATCGTTTATACAGAAATATCTATTGGTTTTGAGCGAATTGAGGATTTGGAATACGCTGTTATAAGCGGAGGCTTTAAGATGTTGCAGATCTCCAAAGAGGCGTTGTTCTTAGCAGGAAAAGCTTTTCTAAAATATCGAAAACACAGAGGGGCTAAGGTATCACCCCTTCCTGATTTTTATATAGGCGCCCAGGCTGCAATTCTCGGACTGGAATTAATCACAAGAGACGTAACCAGATATCGGACATATTTTCCAACTATTAGGCTGATTAATCCATAATTAAATGATCGACTGCAATCGAACAAAAGGAAAGAGCTTAAATATATGGGTAAAAAATGCAATACCGAAGGCATTAAAAAACGCCGCGCCGGCTGACACCAGGCGATAGGAGTAATATTTTATAAATCATGACATCAAATTTTTTTATAGAACTGGCTGGCTGGATTCCTGCGATTATCTTCCCTTCTGCGACTTCCTTGCAATTGATAAAAATTGTGCGAGAAAAAACAGCCGAGGGTGTGAGTCTCCTATCATGGTTTCTTTTTGGATTTGCGAATATTGGTCTATACTTTTATGCTGAAAAATATTTTGCATTGCAATCCATAGTTGGTTTTTTGGGAACCGCTTTACTTGATTTTATCATTGTCGGCTTAACACTCTTATTCAACAGGAAAAAAGCGCAGTCAGAGGCGTTAATTGCACGTGAAAATAACAAACGCCTTGCAAGGATGGGCGGCACAGAAAAAGAATTGCATTCTATCCCCAGACGCAGACCCAAAAAAATATAATTATGGCGATCGCTCTATTAAACCAATATCTGCTTTGCCATCACCTTCTTTGCTTATGAAGTTTTTTTATCCTGAAAAGCTCTTCAAAAACAAATAAAGACTTCCTCAAACTGTCATACTGAATCCTGGAATCTTCCATATGCGTCCATTTTACAGGGAACTCTTTTACCGTGCTTCCTTCATTTTTTGCAAGCCAAAGTATTTCAGGATCAAAGATAACGCTGTCGAGCAATTGTTTTGAAAAAAGGTTTTCAGCTGTTTTCTTTTTAAACAACTTAAAGCCGCACTGCGTATCCTTGTAATGTATTCCGAGAAAAAGACTTTGAATAAAAGTATATAGTTTTGCGGAGAATTCCCGAAAAAAGTTCTGGTGTTGAGATACAATTGATCCGGCAAAAGTCCTTGAAGCGATGGCTATATCTGCTCCCTCTTCGATCAGATTGATACCCTTTTCGACTTCGGACATTTCCACTGAATAATCAGCGTCCATGAACATAACAATGTCATATGTGCCGCGAAGCATTCCGTACCGCACAGCATATCCCTTCCCTTTGTTTGGATGATATTCAAGAAATTCAAGTCTTACTTTCTGTCCTGAATCAAATCCTTTTACAACGGAAGCTGTATTGTCCGTACTTCCGTCACTGACCACAAGAATCTCACTGTTATATTCCCTGGTGTTAAGGTATGCGAGGCTCTTCTCCAGGGTATAAATGATCCTATCTTCTTCATTGTATGCCGGTATAATAATAGATAGTTTATTCATGTTTAACGTCAGCTTTGCTGTATTTAGCTTCAAGTAGTTTTATTAATCTGTTTGTAAGTTGTATGAATATGATACTGCATATCGTCCCTGTTATAGCTCCCATCAACACATCAAACGGAAAATGAACACCAAGATATACCCTTGAATATCCCACAAGAAAAGCAGCCAGATAAAAAAGCGGCCAGAATTGACGAAAATAAAAGGATAAAAACAATGCCGCGGCAAAGATGTTGGTAGCATGAGCTGACGGCAAGGAATGGGACACTCCTACTATCTTTTTTTCAAGCTCAGGTGTAATCTTCCAGGCGTTATTCGACTGGCTGTATTGGTGAACATGGGACAGGCTATGAAAAGGACGCGGCCGATTAAATACAGGCTTTAGTATATCAGAACTTAAAAATTCCGACATTACGATCAACGGTATGATCATCACCGCAATAGTACGCATTTTAATGCTTTTCTTTAGAATTAACCATATGACAAAAATGAAAATAGGAATTAAAAAATAGTTCAGGTTGGACACAATCGGCATGATTGCATCGAATAAGAAATTTTTCCAGACTCTGTTGATCAGATAAAACAGATCTATATCCATCTTTTCAATAAAACTGAACATAGAATGCCTATGTTTCCTTCTCCCTGGACATCTGCAAATTGTGAAGCTTCCAATATTCTCCCTTTGCAGCCAAAAGTTCTTCGTGCTTTCCATGCTCCACAATCCTGCCGTCCACAATTACGATAATTCTGTCAGCATTGTTAATGGTTGAAAGCCGATGGGCAATAACAAAAGTCGTTCTTCCTTTCATCAAATTTTCAAGCGCCTTCTGAACCAGCATTTCTGATTCAGCATCCAGGGAAGATGTCGCTTCATCCAGAATCAGTATAGGAGCATTTTTGAGGAGTGCACGGGCAATGCATATACGCTGCTTTTCTCCACCTGAAAGCCTTCCACCAAGTTCTCCTATTGATGTATTAAAGCCATCCGGAAAACGCTGTACAAAATCGAATGCATAAGCTGCTTTTGCTGCAGTCTCTATTTCAACTTCAGACGCTTTTGGATTGCCGTAAGCAATATTGTTCCTTACCGTATCATTAAAAAGTATCGGCTCCTGTGTGACGATTGCTATCTGGCTTCGCAATGACTTGATGGACGCATCTTTAAGATCTATGCCGTCTATTAGAATGGCGCCTTCTGTGACATCATAAAATCTTGGAATCAGGTTCACAAGAGACGACTTGCCGCCACCGCTCACACCGGCAAGTGCCAGGATTTCACCTTTCTTGGCCTCAAGATTAATACCTTTGAGCACCATATCCTTGTCATATCTGAAGCTTACATTTTTAAATGTGACATGGTGAGGTTTTGTCTCAATGTCAATAGGATTTTCCGAATCGACAATATCGGATTCCTGCTCAATGATATCAAATACCCTGTCTGTTGCCGCCAGTCCCTCCTGTATAGCATTGTTGAGTTTGCTAAGCTTTTTAACAGGGTCATACAGCATAATCACTGCCGCTAAAAAAGACATGAATGTTCCAACTGTAAGATGGCCGGAAATCACCTGGGAACCTCCAAACCAAATGACAAAAGCAATGCCGATGCCACCCAAAAACTCCATAATGGGAGAAGATAAAGATTTTGCGATCACTGTTTTTATTTCAAGAACAAATATTTTTTTTGTCTTTTGAAAAAACCTTTCTTTCTCATACTCTTCCATGCCAAAAGCTTTGACAATTTTGCTTCCGCTGAAAGTTTCATGAAGAAAAGAACTTAAATCCGCCATTGCTTCCTGCCATCCGGTACTGACGCGCCGGACACGCCTCCCAAAAATAACAATGGGATAAAATGCAAGCGGCAGAATAACAAAAGCAAAAAGTGCGAGCTTCCAAAGAAGCACAAACGTATATATGGTCAGAAATAAAATAGTAAAAAAATCACGCAGCGCCCCTGTCACGGCTGTGGATACCATATTTTTAATAATATTTACGTCGTTTGTGATTCGTGACATCAGGTTTCCGGTTTTTTCCTCATGAAAAAATGATAACGGCATATCGGTTATTTTATTGTACAGCATATTCCTTATATGCCTTATAACATCCTCCCCGACATAACTCATAAAAAACGCCTGGCCATACATCCCGAAACCACGGACAAAAAATACAATGACAATGACCACTGGAATCAAACCGAGCATATGAGCGTCTTTATTGACAAAAATATCATCAAGAACCGGCTTTATTAAATAGGCAGAAGCCGCTGTAGTAGCCGCAACCACAAACATGCAACACATTGCAAGAAAAAGCTTGAATCGGTTCTCCTTCACCAGGCCAAGCATCCGCTTATGCTTTTCCTGCAATCGAGGAATCAGTATTTTTCTTTTTTTAGCCATAACGTTTATTGATCATACAGAAGTTGGATTTTTTACAAAGACATCACGTTTATTGATCATATTAAAGGCGATATTCGCCGTACGTTCAGATGCGCCCGTTCCGCCGAGCCTTTCCCGTATGCCGTGAAGACCTTTTTTCATTTCCTGGATCTTTTCGGTACTATTTAAAAACCCGCTGACCGTATTGGCGATATTCGCAGGATTTGCATCATTCTGCAAAAGTTCAGGCACAATTTCTTTTTCTGCGATAAGGTTGGCAAGTCCTGCATGGTCTACTTTTGCAAGCCTCCTGGCCAGCCAGTAAGTCAATGCAGACATTTTATAAATAATCACCATTGGTATGCCGTAAAGTGCAGCCTCCAAAGTAACCGTCCCTGATGCTGCAACAAGGAATTCAGCCTGTCTAAATATTCTTTCTACGCCGCCGTCTACGAGTTCAAATATATCTTTTTCCGGCTGTGATTTCAGCAAATCGATCATAAATGTCGTGTCTGCCGATGGTGCAACAGATACTAAAAATTTGAGTCCCTTATTTTGCTTATTCATTATCGATGCGGCTTCCAGTAATACAGGCAAATGCCTTGTGATTTCACTTCTTCGTGATCCGGGAAGCAGGCCGATGATTTTAGATGCGGCTGTTTTCCTCGGCATTATATTTGTCTCAGTATATTGAATGTCAAGCAGGGGATGACCGGTAAACGTTGCGTGCATACCCCGGGATCTGAAAAACTGTTCTTCAAACGGAAGGATCACCGCTGCATGGTCTGTCAGTCTTTTTATTTTTTTAACTCGCCCCGGTCGCCAGGCCCATACTTTCGGGGTTATATAATAGAGTACAGGAATTTTCAGTTTTTTTGCTGCTGCTGCAACCTTTAAATTAAAATCCGCAAAGTCTATAAGGATAACCAGATCCGGTTTCAAGCTTTTCAGAACACGCTTTACGGTAGCCATGGCTTTAAAAACTGCCGGCAGCCTGGAAACAACTTCTGTAATTCCCATAACCGCGAGTTCAGAGCAATCCACCAAAATTCTGACACCGGCGCTTCTTAATTTATCGCCGCCGATACCACAAAAAAAAATGGATTCATCCATCTTTCTCATTGCATTGACAAGATTCCCTCCGTGCAGGTCACCGGATGCTTCGCCGGCTGAAAT
Organism: uncultured Desulfobacterales bacterium; assembly: GCA_964617785.1. Classification (GTDB taxonomy): domain Bacteria; phylum Desulfobacterota; class Desulfobacteria; order Desulfobacterales; family SURF-7; genus JAFDJC01. The sequence continues at coordinate 14,216 of CAZTYY010000017.1, forward strand.
CATAATGCATTTTTTATTCTCATTCTGCATGTTTACTATTGTATTATTGAATGCCTTTGGAATCTATGCCCACGATTGAAATTCCGCACTTGTTTGCCAGCTCGATCATATTCTCCTTTTCAAAAACAACCGTTTTTTCTGCTTCAATTGCAAGAACTCCGGCTTTTACCGAATCCATTATCTGGATTGTCTTTACTCCCACTGCAGGCATATCAAATCTTAAATCCTGATCAGGCTTTGAGACTTTTATAACGATTGCCATCCCGGCCCCAAGCTTTCCTCCTCTTCTAATTGTGGCGTCGGTTCCGTCCACTGCCTCAACAGCCAAAATCGAACCGCCACCGGTCACAACACATTGACCGATATCCAGACGTCCGATCTCTTTTGCAATATCCCACCCAAATGCAATATCTTTTCTTTCAGTCCGGGTCGGTTTCCGTTTTGTCCAACAGCCTTTTTTTGCAAGAATATCAGGAAGCATCATAGTGGATGCTTTTATTGTAATCCCTTCTTTTTTAAAAAGAGCGGCAAGTGCCCTTAAAATACCGTCATCGTGTGTATGCCGCATGCTGGCAATCAGAGAAATCGCTTTTGTATCCGGCCTGAATGTTTTAAAAAGTTTTGGTTTGGCGATGGAACCCATCATAACCGCTTCTGTCACGCCATCTGTCTTAAAATATTTTATGATACGTTTCAGCTGGCCAGGATGTATCCATTCAATAGCATGAACATGATTTTCAAGTAGTGGATCTGTTTCGTTAATATGCGCAGCTGCGTAAACCTCAAACCCTTTTGACTTTGCTGCTTTAGAAAAGATAACCGGGAACTGGCCGCCGCCTGCGATAAGGCCGATTTTTTTCATATATTTCCGAGTATTACCTCGTCACCCCACGATTAGATGACTTAATAAATTCAATAAATTTAACAACCTCCGAAATTTGCTCCGCTTCTGCCTTTGCTCGTTCAACCGCCTCATTTATTGTCAGGCCGATACGGAAAAAAATCCTATACACCTTTTTCAATGCTGATAATGTAGAAGGGGAAAAGCCGCTTCGTTTCAACCCGACACTGTTCAGTCCATGCAGTCTAGCCCTGTCTCCTGAAGCGATCACATAGGGCGGAATATCCTTGACGACCGCGGCCTTTCCACCGATATAGGCATGACTTCCAATTCTCACAAACTGATGAATCGCCACCAATCCGCCTATGGTGGCATAGTCACCTATGGTAATATGACCGGCCAGGGTTGCATTGTTCGCCAGAATAACTTTCCGGCCTGTTTTACAGTCATGGGCGATGTGAGTATAGGCCATTAAAAAATTATCTTCCCCGACCTCTGTAATTCCTCCACCTGCTCCCGTTCCCCTGTTAATTGTGACAAATTCCCGAATAACGGTTCCGCGCCCTATTTTAAGATAGGATTTTTCTCCTTTAAATTTTAAATCCTGCGGCTTCGCGCCGATTGATGCATACTGGAAAATATGACAATCTTGGCTGATGCTGACAAAAGGTTCAACCGTAACATGGGGTCCAATAACACAACCTTTACCGATCTGCACTGAACCGCTGATAATGGAGTAGGGGCCGATCTCTACGTCAGAATCTATTTCAGCTTTTGGATCTACTATTGCTGTTGGATGAATCATAATTTTTCCCCTAAGGTCGCTAAAAACTCCGCTTCGGCAACCTTTTTCTTATTAACATGCGCAAATCCGCTCATTTTAACTACTTTTGTTCTCAGTTTTAGGATTTTCATTTCAGATATAAGCTGGTCACCCGGCGAAACCGGATGCCTGAACCTGACTTTATCAATGCCCGCGATATAAATCATCCCCTTTTCCTTCAGGAATGAAGATGCAAAAGCAAGCACATAGCCTGCCTGGGCCATCGCCTCCAGAAGAAGCGCGCCAGGCATAATCGGTTTACCCGGGAAATGTCCATGAAAAAACGGTTCATTTATTGTCACATTCTTTAACGCTGTAATCCTTTTGCCGGGTTCAAGCTCAAGTACTTTGTCAATCATGAGTATAGGATAGCGGTGGGGCAGGATATCCATTATTTTCTGAATGTTACAAGGTGCTTCCATTTTCCTCTCAACAGCCTGTTATTTTCTTTCCGCTTTCTCCAGCCGAGATATCCTTTTTGCCAGTTCAGGAATTTTCGGGATTAACCGCTGAACTCTCAGCCACAACTTATGCGGCATTTCAGGAGAACCTGAGACAACAGAGCCGTCAGGGACCGGCTTTACAACCCCTGACTGCGGACCTATTATCGCATTGTTGCCGATGGTCAGGTGTCCGGCAACCCCGACCTGGCCAGCCAGCACCGCATGGTCACCTATCGTAGCGCTTCCAGCTATGCCGCCCTGGGCTGCAAGTACGGTATCTTCCCCTATCGTTACATTATGGGCGATGTGGACAAGATTGTCTGTCTTTACACCCCTCTTAATCCAGGTTTCACCTAAAGTTCCCCTGTCGATTGTATTTCCGGCACCTATTTCGCAGTCATCATCTATTCTGACAATGCCTGTATGGGGTATTTTAACATACTTCCCTTTATCAGGAGCAAAACCAAAGCCATCACTCCCAATAACGGTTCCGGCATGAACAATGACCCTGTTTCCGATGATACTTTTTTCAAGAATTGAAACATTTGGATAAATTTCAACATCATCGCCAATTGTTACATCTTGTTCGATTACAACACCGGGACGCAAGACCACCCGGTCTCCTATTGTTACATTATCTGCAATAAAAACCCCGTGCCCGACAGAAATACGGTCACCGGATCTGAAATGTCGCCCTATAATTGCCGTGGGACTTATACCTTTTACAGGTGCCTTTCTGGGAAAAAAAAGACCAAGGACTTTTGCAAAGGCTACCTGAGGATTTCCCACTGCTATCAAGTTTACAGGGGCCTCTTTAGTATTCTCGGGAACAATTACAGCTCCCGCTTTACTGCTGACCAGGCCTTTCAAATATTTCCCGCTTCCGGCAAATGTAATATCATCCTGACCAGCGCTTTCAAACGAAGCCGGACCATGTATAACCTTATTCCGGTCACCGAATATTTGGCCGCAAACAACATCAGTTATTTCAGCAAGTGTAAAACTCATAAAATGACAACATCCAATCCCGATGAACTGAATTATTTTGAAATTTCATTATACTGCTTAATAAGGTCGTCCGTAATATCAATGGCACTCGGGCTATAGTGTACCGCAGCCTTATCGATTATCAGCAGGTATCCTTCCTTTTTTCCGGTTTTTTTAATCAGCTCTAACAACTCATCCCTGATTTCAGTGACCAGTCTACCCTCAAGCGATTTTAGGACTGCCATGAATCTTTGTTTTTGCTGTTTAAAATCATTGATTTTAATTCGATATTCCCTTTCCTTTTCTTCGCGCATTTGCTGACTCATCACCATGGCTTCCCGCTCAAGCCTCTCCTTGAGGTTCTTGATTTCATCTTCTGCTTTCTTTAAATCAGTCTCCATCTTTCCACCCTGACTTTTAAACTCTTCCTGGGCGGTTTGGCCTGCCTTTGAAGTTGTAAGAAATCGCTGAAAATCGACAATGCCGATTTTAGCCACATCCGCGGCATTGGCTGCAGTAAATGATACAAGCAAAAGAAACGCTGCTGCAATCAAGGCTTTTTTAGTTAATACCATTTTAATCCCCTTTATTTTGTGAATTTTCAATTTCAGATAACTTTTATATATTTTTCACTGAAAAACAACCCTTTAAAACGCTGACCCCATGGTAAACTCCACTTTTCCGCCGCCGTCTTCTCCTTCTTTTGGATCCATAATATGACCGACCTCGATCCGAATCGGTCCAATTGGCGAATACCAACGAATGCCGTAACCTGCACTTTCACGAAGATCCCGAAAGTCAATGGCATCACCATTGTCGAAAGCATTGCCCACATCATAAAACGCCACTCCCATAAGGCCGATATCTTTAACAATTGGAAATACGTATTCAACATTGAACTGGATATATTTATTCCCTCCAACAGTCGCCTCATATTCCACGCCGTCTATTTCGGTGATTCTGGTCGGGCTAATGTCGTGCCAGTCAAAACCGCGTATCGAATTCATGCCGCCCAGATGAAACCTTTCCTCATCAGGAAGCAATCCCCCGGAGTTTTGCCGCACAAAGCCCGTCTCTCCGTGAAGGAAGCCGACAGTACTCCAGAACAAAGGGAAATATCGTCCGACTTCTAAAAGATATTTTGAAAATCCAATATCCCCTCCCAAAGGGCCGCCTGCATATATTGATGTCAGGCTGTGATCCGACCCCTCCGAGGCATTAAATGCCTTGTCTCTTGAGTCATAATGAAGCTTGGTGATCACTTTACTTGTATCGCTTTCCCCTTCCAGGACTTTAACATATTCCGATGCTTCGTCTTCAATCTCTTTATAATCGTTGATTTCATAAATATATGTCGATGAGAGCCTGGTATAATCGAATACAGGATACCCGAACCCAATGCCGCCGCCTACTGTCTCCTTGTCGTATGTATCATAATCTTTTGTTCTATTATAAACGCTTAGGCTTGCGGACAAAGGGATATCAAAAAGCCACGGCTCGGTAAAACTGGCATTGAACTGGGTTGTCGTTCCACCTACCTCTGTTGAAAATCTCACTATCTGGCCCCTGCCAAACAGGTTGCGCTCAGTAACGGATACGGATGCAAAAAGGTTTTCAACCGTACTGTAGCCGCCACCAAAACTGAAGGCGCCTGTGGGTTTTTCCTCTACATCTATTTTTAAAATCATTTTATCATTAGAAGACCCCTCAAGCGTATTCACTTTGACATCTTCAAAATAGTCAAGACGACCAAGGTTTCGTATTCCGCGCTGAAGTTTGCTGCCACTGTAAAGTTCCTGTTCAACTACCGGCAACTCTCTCCGGATGACTTTGTCGCGGGTGCTTGTATTTCCTGCAATAATAATCTTCTCAAAATAGACAAGGTTCTGTTTTGTGATCTTAAACGTAACATTTGATGTTTTGTTTTCTATATCTCTGGCAACAAGTGGAATGATGTCCGCATAAAAATACCCCATGTCTGCATAGATATCATGCAGGAGAATGATATCTTTCCTTAGCATTCCCTGGTTAATATATTCCTCATTTCTAAGCGCTATCATTTCCATCAAATTATCTTTGGGAATGATCAGATCACCTTCAATGCCTATTGTTCCGACCTTGAATCTAGGTCCTTCTTCAATTTTAATTTTTATAAAAACAGCGTCTTCCTCATAATCGACCTGTGGTTCTCCGACTTTGACAAGACTGAATCCGTTGTTGCCATAAAATGCCCTCAATTTTGCCGCATCCTGACTCAGGGCCTCTTCATCAAGTTTTCCTGAATCGGTTATAAATGAAAAAAAGCCTTTTTCAGTCGTTTCCATTTCTCCTAGTTCACCTGATTCAAATAATGTTACAGGAGACCAGGCAGCCAGACCTTCTTTATCCTTTTGTAAATCTTTCAGTTCATCATCGCTGAACGTATTATTTCCTTCAAAAATAATTTTTCCAACAAGGGCTTCTTCTCCTTCATCAATGATAAACTCAAGATCAGCCTGATTGTTATCAAGCTTTTCTATTGAATAGGTCACTTTTGCGTTGTGATAGTTTTTATCCCTGTAAAAAGTCTCTATCTTATTAATTTCACGTTTTATCTTGACGGTATTGAAAATAGACCCTTTACGTATGTCGATGTTCTCTTCGATTTCCTCATCATCATACTCGCTATTACCGCTGAAAATAATATCTTTTATGGTAGGTTTCTCCTTCACTGTAAAAACAATGATTTTTCCATCAATGCCTTGCTTTGCTTCAATCCTGATGTCATCAAAATATCCCATGTCATAAATCCTTTTCAAATCCATGGAAATATTTTTCTTTATGAACGCATCACCGGATTTCGTGTTAATTTTTCTTTTTATGGCCTCGTCCTCAATTCTCTCATTGCCTTCTATGATAATGTTTTCAACAGCATCTGTCTTCAATATTCTGCCGGCAATATTAGAGGCCATCTTTTCTATCTCAGCATGAAGATTTTCAATCCTGCTGCCTGTGGAATAAAGGTTTTCGGGTGATTCGTCTCCTTTCATTGGTATCAGTTTTATATCTATGCTATATCCTTCGCCAATCATAGAGATGCTTCCTTGTATGATATAATCGACCTCTGCCTGTTCACCGAACTGCCGAACCTGTTCCGTGCTTTCAAATCCTTCAGAGGGTATTGAATCCATCAATGCTTGAGAATTGGCCATTGATGCCCCTTGGTTCTTCAGTAAATTCGAAATAATCTCCACAACATCTTTTCCCAAATCAACAGAATCTTTTTTGGTAAAAATTTTAAATGGAAGAACAGCCACAGAAGGCTTCTCTTTTTCTGATCTTAATGCCGGTTTTAAAGCTGGTTCTGAGGCTGATACTGAGGCTGGTACTGAAAAGACAATAATAATGATTACAATCGCAATTAGATATCGAAACATATAATAAGCCCTGATCCTTTTTATTTTTCTTTATTTTTCAGGAAGCCGTCTGCAGCTTGCCGTCAACTATCGTTACATTACTAGACATAAGTGATGCAAGTTCGGTATTATGTGTTACTACAACTAACGTCATTGAACGCTCCTGGTTCAATTCCATAAGCAGTTCATGAATCTGACTGCTGTTTCTTTTGTCCAGATTACCGGTCGGCTCATCTGCCAGAAGTAAAGCAGGTTTTAAAACAAGGGCTCTGGCAAGCGCTACCCGCTGCTGTTCTCCACCTGAAAGCCTGTTGACCTTGTGCCCGATTCTTTCCTTCAAGCCGACACGAATAAGTACACCTTCTGCAACATGTCGGCTCTCTTGCTTGTCAACTCCTTTGATCAAAGCAGGCATCATCGTGTTTTCAAGTGCACTGAATTCGGGCAGCAAGTGATGAAACTGAAAAACAAAACCAACGGATTCGTTTCTATGTCTCGCCAGACTGACATCATTCATGTGAAAAACATCTTTGCCGTTAAAATTCAATTTTCCGCTGTCAGGCCTGTCCAGTGTGCCCAAGATATGAAGTAATGTGGACTTGCCGATACCTGAAGCACCCACAACCGCAATCGTTTCACCAATGTTGATATTGAAATCGATTCCTTTTAAAACATCAATACGACTTCCATTACTGTAAAAACTTTTAAATATCTGATGCCCTGAGATTAAAGGTACTTTCCCCTTGGACAGGTCTTCATTTGTGTCCATATTCCTTTTTTCAGAAAAGTTTTTATCAACCATACCGGATAGCCTCAACAGGATTAATCCCTGATGCCTTGTGTGCCGGGTATAATGTTGCAAAAAAGCATATGACGATGGCGGCCAGGCCGATTATAAACACATCCAGCGCTTCAAGCCTGACAGGAAGCGTTGTAATATAATATACATCACCCGGCAGTTCAATAAACTTGTAATGCCTTAACAGGATGCATAAGCCGAGCCCAAGAAACACGCCGAACAATGTTCCTGCTGTGCCTATGGCCATACCGCTGAATACAAATATCTTTCGAATACTCGCGTTTGATGCCCCCATTGCTTTCAGTATTCCAATATCACGGGTTTTTTTCATTACCATCATAATAAGCGAACTTGCGATATTAAAAGCAGCAACAAAAATAATGAGTGTCAAAATGATAAACATCACCGTTTTTTCAAGCTTAAGAGCAGAAAACAGGTTCCGGTTCATTTTCATCCAGTCTTTAGCCTGATATGGAAAACCGAGATTTTCAACCAGTTTTTCAGCTATTTGTTCAGCCTTGTAAATATCTTTAACCTTTATCTCGATACCGGAAACCGTATCGCTGATGCGAAGTATCTTCTGTGCCTCCTGTAAACCGATATAAGCATAGGCGCCGTCATATTCATACATTCCTGACTCAAAAAGTCCGGTCACCCTGAAGCGTTTCATGGATGGAATATGGCCGACAGGCGTCAGCATTCCCCTTGGTGATACAACGTAAACGGTGTCGCCTTTAACAACCCGGAGGCTCCCGGCAAGTTCTTTTCCCAGAACAATGCCCGGTATAGCCAATTCTCCGACGCTAATTTTTGCCGCCTGGAACTTATCCCGCAGCGAACTGTCCCTGAAATGTTTGACAACGCTCCCGACTGATGCCGGGTCTACGCCTCTCAGTACAGCACCTGATACATTGGTTTGTGATTTGAGCATAATCTGTGAAGAGATAAAAGGTGAAGATGCCGCAACCTGTTCATTATCCTTTATAAGCCTGCAAACCCTCCTGTAATCAAAAAAGTTTCCTTCCTGTCTTGTCAGCACAATATGAGATTCTATCCCCAGAATCCGGGTTTTAAGGTCAAATTCAAATCCCGCCATTACAGCGATGACAACTATCAGCGCCATAACGCCTACTGCAACGCCGGCAATTGAAAGAAAGGTTATGAGAGAAATAAAGGCATGTTTCTGTCTGGTCCTTAAATAACGACCACCTATGAAGTATTCAAACGGCATGTTTTTATTTCAGCAGAGCACCGGACTCAAGCCGTATTATCCCCGGCCTGCGGTTTCATATGCGGGAACAAAATAACTTCCCTGATAGAGGGTGAATCGGTTAAAAGCATTGCAAGCCGATCGATCCCAATTCCCTCACCGGCAGTCGGAGGCATTCCATATTCGAGTGCTTCGATATAGTCATGATCCATCAAATGCGCCTCCTTGTCTCCGGCATCCCTGTCAGCAACCTGTTGAACAAACCGCTCCTTCTGATCAACCGGGTCATTCAGTTCTGAAAACCCGTTTGCGATTTCACGTCCTCCGATAAAAAGTTCAAAACGTTCAGTGAGTTCAGGCGTATTATCGCTCCTCCTCGACAGCGGGGATACCTCCACAGGATATCCTGTAATAAATGTCGGCTGAATTAATTTCGGTTCCACAAGTACATCGAACAGCTTGGTAATCACTTTGCCTGTACGATCAGTTTTTGTAATTTTAATGCCTTTTGATGCCGCCAACTTCAGAAGGCCCTCCCTGTCATTCAACAGACGCTGATCAACACCACCGATTTCATGTAAAGCCGTCAGCAGGGGAATGCGCTGCCATTTCCCTGCGAATTCGATGTGTTCCCCCTGATATTCTATTGACGTAGAGTCGTTTACCACCTTGGACACATACTGGAACATGAATTCCGTTAAATCCATCAGATCTTCATAGGTCGCATATGCCTGGTAAAACTCAAGCATTGTGAATTCAGGGTTGTGACGGGTAGATACGCCCTCGTTTCTGAAGTTCCTGTTGATTTCAAATACACGTTCAAACCCGCCGACAACAAGCCTTTTTAAATAAAGCTCAGGAGCTATTCGCAGGAAAAGATCGATATCCAGCGCATTGTGATGAGTCTTGAATGGTTCGGCTTCAGCACCACCCGGGACAGGCTGCATCATCGGCGTTTCTACTTCAAGATAATCGCGTTCCAACAAAAAGGTCCGAATCGCCTGAACAATCCTGCTTCTCTTAATAAAAATATCCCGTGTATCCTGGTTCATTATGAGATCAAGATAGCGCTGTCTGTAACGTTTTTCAGGGTCTTTAAGACCGTGAAATTTCTCGGGAAGTGGTCTGACAGACTTGCTTAAAAGTGTGAGTTCATCAACCAGAAGGGTCCATTCGCCGGTTTTGGTTTTAAAAACAGTTCCTTTTAAACCGATAAAGTCACCAATATCGAACTGTTTGAACAGGGAATACGCCTCATCCCCGACTTTATCTTTCCTGATATAGGCCTGAAGCTGGCCGGTCCTGTCCCTGAACCGTATAAAAGTGGATTTGCCAAACTTGTTGATCGCCATCATTCTACCGCCTGTTGAAAAACAGGTCCCGCTCTCAGCAATACCATCAGGTGACTGATCTATGGCGCCCAGTATATCCTTTGCAGTATTTGTCACTTTGAAATCATTAGGGAACAGATTTACACCGCTCTCTTTTAACTCCAGAAGCTTTTTTCTCCTTGTTTCAAGAAAATCGTCTTTTTGTTCCATATATTATCTGCCTGTATTGTGAAAAAATATTAACCTGAATTAGCTATCGTATTTACCGGAAAGTGTCAAGGTCAAGTTTGAAGAGAGTTAAGAGTACTATTGCATTTCAAGAAAGCATAAGTATTACTTGCTGGTTAATCCGTCTATCTATTGAATCCTGGGTGGCACCGGCAACTGATTGCCGGTGCCACCCAGGACAAGAGGAACATCCTGAATTCTCCACCTAATTCTAATATGAATCCTTAAGCTATCAGCTGCTATTTCAATTGTTACGATCTGCTCCCAAAAACCCTCCGGGACCAGATCCAAGCTGTTAATTGTTTTATTGACCGATGCAATCCTTCAATTGTATTCGGTGATGTGCTTTCTTAGAAAATCCAAGTTCATGCTAAATGGCTCCTTTTAAACCAGTTTACGTAATTATACATTCGCAATGCTCTGTGCCCAATAATAACCACTATCTATAAAACATGCACGTGCAACAGCTGAAAAGGGTCGTTTTGAATCTATTTTTTCACGTAGGTGTTTTATTTTTTCCTTAATAGTCGTTCTACACGAAACCGTAGGGGTTTTGCTCATGAGTTTGTGTAGTTCAGCGATCTCTTCGATAAGGCGCCTGCAATCTTGCCATACATGTTGTCGCCCTTCCCACAACTGAGGCAAGCTATTCAAACCATAGCGATCAATGGAGACTCGTGCACGTGTTTTTTCCCAGCCATCACAGCCAGGCGCAGGGGTGCAAAGACCTACATTATCAAAGGACAGCAATTGGGTATCATCAAATTCTATTGGATCCAAAAGTGTAAAAAGCTCATCATCAATTAGTTGGGGTTTATCACTGGAAGCACGCTTAGAATCCGGATGTAAGGGAAAAAATGCGCCTTTCTTTCGGTTAGGGGCGTTGCCGCACACCCGGTAATTGTTCCAGTTAAAGGCCAGCCACCAATATCCTTCAAACTCATCCTTACCGGTGTTACGCCATTTTTTGGGTCTAAAATGTTCTACTTCGAAATGAGAGGAATCATTTCGTGCTTCTGTATACCAACACTTGTTTTGGGATTGTTCTAAAAGCCATTCTTTGAATTTTCCCCACAACTTTTCATTTTTTTTTATAATCACATTTCGTTCCGCCGGTGTCTTTGCTTCATACAATTGTTTTGTGACTGTCTTTGCTTCTTGAATCAATTTCTTGGGGGGAGCTTTTCCTTCTAAATCAATATGGATCATTTCTTTTCCTCGGCCAGGATTTCGCCCAATATCTCATCTGCTAATTGTTTCTGATCCTTCAGTTCTTTCTTTGTTAGTATATCAGGCTCCTTTTTTGGCCTCCTTCTCGCCATGGTATCTGCAAATTGTTGTTCAATGGGATCACGAAAATCACGAGTGAAGCCCTTGGCTGAAAGCTCATTGGACAGCTGAATCAGTCTTGATCGATCCTTTGTGCTCAGATCTTTTCCCTTTGTCTGCAAACGCTTTTGCTTGGCCCTGATTTCGTCACGTTCCGCAATCTTCCGCAGTGTTGGCAAATCAAGAGAGGAGCGCAAACCATATAGTTCGCTTCGCAATAAGCCGCTCACCCCCATCCCTTGGGGGTCTAAATCCGGCATTTCAGCTCGGATGGGCGCTTCCGCTGAATCACGGCTCAATACGCGCACCTGCTCTTTTTCTAAGCCGGAAATAACCAGCGGATCATGGGTGGCCATGATGACATGGCCATTGTCGCCCAGTCCGCCGATGGTTTTCAGGAACTCCAGGTATTGGACGCTCCAAGCCGGGTTGAGGTGGGTATCCGGCTCGTCGAGGAGAAAGAGGGATTCATCTTCCCGGGTAAAACGCAAAAGGCCGAGGACCATGAGAAGCTGTTGTTCACCTTCACTGAGTTCACGGAAGGTCAAGGGCGCTTCGGCGCAGCGGGCCTTTACCCGGGTGCGCACTTCGCGCATGAGTTCGGAAATGTAGGTACTCTCCAAAGCTTTGAAAAAATCCTGCTGGGTGGCATACCCGGCGTTGAGTTGATTTAAGGCTTTTGCATCGGGCAAATAGAGGTAGACATGTTATAGTTCTTTGCTTTGCCGGAAACCTAAAGGCACGCGCCACTTATGACGCAAAGGAGCCAGTGCATGAGCATGGAGTCTGCCCAACAGTGCGGCCACCACGCCGCGGGCCCGCCAAAAGCGCTCGTCCCCTTCCGAACTCTTCCAGGGCGGTTGTTTAATAACAAATAAAACCGATTCCAGATCAACTATGCCCAGTTGCTGGTCTAAAAACTTGAGTACCGCCTGATCCTGCTCCAGAAAAAAAGCCAGCAATACAAATTGGCTGTGGATGTTTTGGGCAAAAAAAAGCGGTCGGAGGGGGATCACGGCATCATCCGCACTGTTGATCAACCCTTTGTAGAAACGCTCCTGATGTTTGACGAAATGTTCCTGCATGCGGTTGCTGGGGCCGGAGTAGTATCCAAACACATAATTGGGCAGGTAGCTCCGCTTCTTTTCCCGAAACGCTTTCCAGCGCAACTCTTCTTTGTCAGCCTGGATCAAAACCTTTTTGGTCTTCCGGTCCGGATCAGCATCCACCAGCATGTGGTGGCCGTGACAGGTATATTCCAATTCATAACAAAACACCGGTGTGGAGAGTTCCAAATCCAAATCCCGAAAAATAACAGTCAGGGCTTCCAAAACATTGGATTTACCGGTGCCGTTGCGGCCCACCAGGACAGCTGTAGGAGAATCCTGATTAAAATCAATGGAAAAATCGATAAGATTCTTGAAACCCGGTGCTGATCGGCACGGTTTGATATGCAGCCGAAGAAGTCTCATTTCATCGCCTCCAGCCGCACTTCATGGTCTTTTCGCGTCTCACGCACCTTCTTGGATGTGACTGCATCGCGAAGTTGCTCGTAAAATGCATCCACCGTATCTTCGCCAAAACCGCCGGTGTAAAAAAGCTCTTCCGGTGTCATGGCACCGCTTGCCTCTTGCAGAATGGTTACTATATCTTGTTGCTTTGTTTTTGGTCGCTTCATCTTTTTACCTTTTTGCTTTGGTTTTGCTTTCTGCGCTTCTGCCTGGCGGGCTTTTTCCTGTCGGATGCGCTCAAACAGGATGGAAGCGGGTTCGTCGTCAGGATCTTGAGAAACAAGTTCACCTCGGAAGGCTTTAGAAAAAATGGATCGCTCAATATGCTCTAACTTGTCTTGCATTCCATTCCATTTTTCCTCGGTAGTCTCTGCAAATAAAAAAGTTGACTCAATAATTCTTACAATCTCATCAATTTCTTTCTTTGGTGCCAAAGGCATTATAACATTATTTAAAATTCCAATATTAATATTCTTTTGTGCTGTTGCCGGAGCAAATTTTTCCAAACCATCGCGTGCCGTGCGGATAAAGAATTCGATATATTCCGATGGACAAAAATCAGGTACTATCCCAACCACACTATCAGGGAAACAGGCCGGATAAGTCAGTATGGCTGAGTTCGCAATATTTGCGGCGATAGTAATACAAATCGTGCCCTTTGGCCATATTTTACTCTGTGCCAATCCAGATTTAGAATAAGTTTGACTGTGTTGCGTTATGCGACCATTTGATTTTGAAATATCTCCTGTTTGAATAAATGGATATTTACCACCATACAAATGTTTAGCGTTTCTTGGGCGGTGCTTTGATTTACCTCTGTTCATATAGCCCATATCGGCAAGCCAACACCAACACCACCCCTCCGGCAATTCCGGCAAACCGGAGGTATTCACCGGCGCCGGTTCCTTATATCTTTTTCTTTGTTTGGCAAATGCCGTGTCCAGTTTTTCTCCGGCAAGTCCTTTCGCTTTGAGTTTCGCAAGCTCAGCTTCTTCCCAGCGTTTGCGGCGTTCAACTCGGATGCGTTTGAGCAATTCAGATGCCGGTTCTACTTTTTTTCCCTGTTTTCTACGCCACGCTTTGGTCAGATCCCCCCTAAAAGCAGCGGCCAGGATGGATTGACGGAGCTGTTCCAGGAGGTCGGGGACGGTTTCCAGGGCCTCGCGGGCTCGACTGCTGCGGGTTTGGAGTTCTTTGATTTTGGTGACGATGCGTTTTTGTTCGTTGATCGGAGGAATCGGAATCAATCCTAAAAAAAATTTACTATCATTAATTGCAGGATAAGCCATCCCGATCATTTGAGCTTCCACGTATTCAATAAAAAATAACGAACGGAAAAAATAGAATACGAAACGTCCATCAATTCCAGTAAATGGATGGACTATTGCATAT
>CAZTYY010000018.1:0-28197 GCA_964617785.1 uncultured Desulfobacterales bacterium
TTCAAAGCAGTGGGAATATATACTCGACCAGGAGATCTGGGAAAAAGACAGAGTGAACAATCAGTCTGTTGTAAAATGGTTCGACCTTTTCCTGAAATCCGATTCCAACCGGTTTATTAAATGGCTGGAAGATGACAGGCTGGATATTGCAGAACTCTTTCTTTTCAGAAATATTGACGTGATCAAGAGGGAGCATGATGAGGACCCTTCCGATTTTGGTTCAGAGTATTTTACACTTGATGATGTTTACTATGTTAAAATTACTGACTCTCCGTTTGGGAGTGGGCTTGGCATGGGTCCTGATGAGCTCAGGGAACGTGTAATTACAAATCTTTTAAAAAAAATTGCCGAAGATGATCATATACGATACCAGATGCTTCTCACAGAAACGACGGCCGTTATTCCTGCCGAAACTGAGGAAGAGGTTTATAGAATAAAAAATGTAAGGCTTGCCGAGAAAGGATTTCTGCCGTTTGAAGAGGCTGTCGGTATTTACCAGCCATTAACATCAGGAGAAAAAGGTTTGCTTGCCATCAAGAAGGATGAACAATATGCTGATGAAAAAGGACCAGTTGCAGGAGTTCCCTTCTACCATTTGACAATGATGGATGAGCAAAACGTCTTTGCACGTGCACTTATGTCTCTTGATCAGAGTGCTATGCTGTCGAATCTTCAGGTTGAGTTTGCAACACTCTGCAACACTTTGGTCGCAGCTGACAATAAGAAGATTCGGGGAAAGGAAGCGTTGGGCGGTATCGTAAGGAAGGCCTGTGGCTATATCAGTCTTGGCTTTAGCCGGATCTCAGAGGGGAAGGATGAACCAACACTACAACAGGCACACGAATCGATACAGCAGTATCCTCTCTCACAGATATTCAGGGCAGGATATGGCATGGCCCTGGATTTGCAAAAACAGATCCGGGAATGGAGAAAAAAGAGCTGGCTTGCTGAAAAAGGTTTGCCTCTGAGCTTTTGGGGTGAAGAATCCATGGGTGTCATCGGCGGCCTTTTGTTGAAGCGACCGCTTTTTTTTGATAATTACAGGCAAGGTGTTTTATATAGAGATTTTCAAAACATGTCGGATATCATGGAAAGCAGGAGCATACTATCGGATATCATGGTTATGGACGATCTTCTTTCGCTGATGTCAATCAATTTCAAACCGCTTCCGGATCATTTTTTGACTTATAAAAATCTGCTTTTGACATTATGGGCGAGAAACCGGCTGGATCTGCCAATGGAAACAGCTCCAATCGATTTGGATAAGTTTTTGTTTTTTTATGAATTTATGTTTTCAGATTCCGAGAAGCCGGGTCGTACAGAAGATGAGGCAACTATCGATGCATCTGTGAAGGAGTCTTTTCTATACTGGCTTTCTGAAGAGACAGAAATGACTGAAGAGAAGATCAGTTTAATAGCCGGTCATATACTGGAGATTCTATTTAGGGAAATCGAAAGCGAATATGGGCGGGTTTCGGTACGAGATCTTGATCCCAGATACAGTGTTCTCTTTTTATTGAAATAGGAGGAAAAAAATGAATATTAAGAATTTTCCTGATACCGAGGCGATGGAAGAAGTGCCGGTTGAGGATTATTTTGACGATATCAAACATTCTGCAACCACAAGAGGGCGTAGAATGGGGTCGCGCGGCTACGGGCTTCTTGATCAGGCAAAATTACCGTTTCTTATTGGCGGCGGTGCCTTGGTTCTGATTATCCTTATGGTCTTTATTTTTTCAGGAAAAGAGACGGTGCTTGAAACAGATAGAATTCAATCTCTTGAAAACAGGATGGAAACTCTGGAAGCCGGGATTGTCAAAATGAATAAGGATTTAGAAGATATTCTTCTCCTCGAAAAGCAGAACAAAAGAATCGACGTGTTTATGGACCGATATGCAAGACTGGAAGCAGACTTGTCACTCAAGGTCGATCTTCTGGAAAAAAAGCTGGGAAAAATACAGACCGCCAAAAAAGCGATTGATAAAATAAAATCAAAAATATTAGCAAAAAAAATCAAAAAAAAGGTGAACACGGCAGTAAAATCAGGGAAAAAAATATCAGAGGAGTTTCACCACGTTCGCACAGGTGAAACACTTTACAGCATAAGTAGACAATATGGAATTGCAGTGGATAAATTACGGGAAATGAATAGAGCACTAAGCGGCAGCAGCATTTATCCCGGGCAGAAGCTGAGAATTGTTCGGCAAGGGGGGTAATGGGTATAGAAGGAAATAAGCCGCAATCCATGGATAAAAAGGCTATCAGAGGAAATAGTGCAAGGCCGATCAAAAAATTTTAAATGTTAAGTAGAAAAAGATCAAAACAGGTTTTATTTATCTTGTTTATCAACGTGAACTGTGTTAAATAGACCGAAATTATAAGAATCCTTTTGCATAGGACAGTAGCTTCCTACAAATATCAGATAGGAAAAAGTATATCGGGAGGTCAAGGAAGAATGACGGATACGTCGACATTTATGAAGTTAAGAGAAGATGAGCGTGAGGTCAGGAAAAGTCTCATCATGGAAGCTGCAATGAGGCTGTTTGAGGAAAAACTGTTTCACGAGATCGGAATGAGGGATATTGCAAATGAGGCAGGTGTTTCAGCCGCAACTATTTACCGTTATTTTCCAAGCAGAGATGACCTGTTTATAGAAGCGCTTATACAGGATATCAATAACATTGAAGATCTTTTTGAAGACCGTATCGCCCGTGGTGAAAATAATATTGAAGCTCTGGCTATTGCAGCGGTTGATTATCTTGTGGATAATGAGGCGACATTTCAGATGATGTGCCATTTTATGATAAGGGGTGGAATTAATCCCAGGGCAATGAAAAAATTTAATGCTGTTCAGGTTTATTTCATGAATATGTTTGGTGAAGTCGTTAAAAAGGCTGAAGGAAGTGATAGTAAACGCCTCTTTACAGAAGCTTTTTTTGCGTCTCTGACCGGAGTTGTCATGACATTTAGAAATTATCCCGGGCGTAGCAGGGAAGAAAAAAGGAAGCATATGCATAAACTTGCCCTGCTAATCATGACAGGCGACATCAAATTTGAATCTTAGGAATAAAGCTGTGAAGGTTGAGGGGGATAGCGGTAATGCCGGATAAATCTACATTCATGCGGATGCGGGAGGATGAACGTGAAATCAGAAAAACCCTGATTATTAATGCCGCAATGATTCTATTTGAGCGCATGCCGTTTCAGGACATTGGCATGAGGGATATTGCAGCGGAAGCAGGGGTTTCAGCGGCATCCATATACCGTTATTTTCCGAGTCGGGACGATCTTTTTGCAGAAGCTTTGATCAGGGATATGATTATCGTTGAACAGCGCTTTGAAAAGCGGATGGAGGACCAGAGCGCCTCCATTGAGGAGTTTGCAGTCGAACTGATCGATTATCTAATAGATAATGAACAGACTTACCAGATGATGTGCTATTTTTTAATCAAGGTGGATATGGATGCTCATATCATCAACCGTTTCAATACGGTTTCGCGCTACTTTTTAGACATTCTGGATCAGGTACTGGCAAGAGCCGGCGCTGGTAAGAATATTAGGTATTATTCCCATGCATTATTTGCATCTTTGACGGGTATTGTAATGGCTTTCAGGAATTTTCCAGGGCACACCAGAGAAGAGAAAAGAAAGCATATGCATAAACTCGCCCTCCTGCTGGCTTCTGTTTTTAGGAGCGGAATTCAGGGATCATCATGGTCTACGCCGGATGAAGATCAAGAAGCATTTGAAGCATAGGCAGATACAACACCAAATGAACATTTTTCTCCGTGGTCCCAGAATCGCAATGAAAAAGATTGATGGGAAGATTTAATACAGGGCGTTTTTTATCATGACGGCGCTGATGTGTTGATATTTTAAAAAAAATCAAAATTTGGCTTGCTATTACGTATAAAGGTGCTTAGTATACGCCATCAATTAAGTCTCGTCTTAAATTGGCGGGAGGGTTTCTTTCTGTGGGAATTTTCGTTTGTTAAACGCTATCATCCTTCAGTTTGTAACGTTGAAATTTTTCGAAAGGAGGATGATATTATGGAAAATGGAACTGTTAAGTGGTTTAATGACAGCAAGGGTTTTGGATTCATCGAACAGGAAAACGGAACGGATGTATTTGTGCATCATAGTGCAATCAATGCGACCGGCTTTAAATCCCTCGGTGAAGGTGAACGCGTGACTTTTGACATCGAGCAAGGGCCAAAAGGTCCGGCTGCTGCCAATGTGACTGTTGTCTAGCTTGCTTTTAAAGGCAATTAAAGGCATCTCCTGTGAAACGGGGGGTGCTTTTTTTAATGACCGATTGCATCGAACCACAATTATGCCGGATGAGATTTTCCTTGTTATCAGCAATTTTATCGATCCGGCAAACGATCAGGAAGGAAACGGTATGGCAAAATCTCATTACCAGTTCAAGAAACGTCAGAAAGAATTAGTTAAGAAAAAAAAGAAAGATGAAAAAAGGCAGCGTAAGATGGAAAACAAAGAGGTTGAAACCGATGAAACTGAAAAGGATCCGACCCCTTTAACGGAGGACCTGTAAGTATGGCAGCCGATTAGGCATTTTTCGTCTTACAAAAATCTTTTGTAAGCTTCCCAACATTGACCAAAAATGGTTTTTTTACTTGGCAATATAGCTCAACCATTAACCCTTCTTGACCCTATTACGATTGCTAATATTTAATCCCTATTTATTGGGGATGTCTTGATTTATATCTGTTCGCAATATTCCAAGGGGCCTTATCCGCCCCGAATAAAAAAATGAATAAAAAAACCGCTTGACACACTGCGTTCGAATTTTATATGGTCTACCGACCAGCTGGTCGACATATCAGCCGACTGGTCGGTTTTTAAAACACTGTTTGATAAGCAGTGTGTATCTAAAATCGGCAAAACAATGTTTATAGGAAAAATATATGCCTCCGATTCCAGAACTTGAAGCCATAAGAAAAGCACAGATACTTGACGCAGCACTTTTAACGATTGCTGAAAATGGATGTGCAAATGTGACCATGGCCGACATATGTAAAGCAGCAGGCCTCTCAAAAGGAGGTCTCGCACATTATTATAATTCAAAAAAAGATCTTTTTTATGCGGTATTCGAAGAGTTTAATGACCGGATATTTGAGCGATCCAGGGAAACCATGGCACAATGGGATGACCCCATGGACAAAATACTTTCATTTGACTGGCTTTATGACCGTGAAGATCCGGATGCAATTCTTGGTTACCCGATTTTATTCGATTTTTTATCCATGGCAATTCACGATGATAAATATAAAAAAATGTATCATGACTGGGTTAATAAATGGGTTGTCCTTTTAGATGATGCGCTGAAGCAGGGGATTTTATCCGGACTTTTTCCTGATCTGGATACAGAGAATACAGCCCGAACCATATCTTCAATCTATAATGGTATCGCTACTCGATGGTATCTTGATCCTGAATTTCATTCAACTGAATGGGCTGTGGATGCTTTTAAAAGAGCAATAACAGGGCTACTGGGAACATATAATAAACAACCGCAAAACAAGTAAAGGAGGCATTCATGGGTGTTGTATTTGAAAGCAAAGAAAAAATGGAAACCGTACTGGGGCAACTTTTTGAAAAACTGTTGGGAGACCCCATAATGGGGCCTAAATTTCTTAAAATGAACATGGTTATCATGTTTGACATTTCAGACCCTAATTCCAAACTCTGGCTGACCCCCGGTGATGGGACCAAGGGCGAAGTTATCTGGGGCGACCTGGATATGAAACCGACCGTTCAAATGACAATGAGCGGTGATACCTGTCATAAATTCTGGCTGAAACATATTTCCATGCCGGTTGCTCTTGCCAAAGGATTGATAAAGGCCAAAGGCCCGATGCCTAAAGTTTTGAAGCTTTTACCTCTTTTGAAGCCTGCTTATAAAATGTATCCCGAGCATGCAAAATCCCACGGGCTTTCAATCGAGAAAGAATAACAAGAGGAGGTTATTATGGAAAGAAGCTTAAAACAATTCGAAACCGACCGGGTGGAAGCGGTAAAAACAGCCGCGCACCTGATTCTCGCTTCAGGTACAACCTCCCCGAGGGTCGGTGGGGTTGGAGAATGTACGATTCACATTCTTGATGATGAATGCGATATCGAAGATCTGTGCCAGAAGATTGAACAAATGTCTATTGTTAAGAAAAGCTGGAATTTTTTTGGCCGGGATGCTGCCATGCTGAGGGATGCAGATGTTGTTCTTATTGCGACTTCTCTTCGCTGTGTTGCCGATCCAGCAGATATCAACTGCAACCTGTGCGGCAAGCTTGTATGCGAATATCTCAAGGAAGAAGAGCGGCTTCCGCCTGATCCTGATGTGGCATTCAGGGGTCCTCTGTGTATTTTTAGGGCAACCAACACATCCTATGCACTTGACGGTATGATCTCCCAGGCAAGGAATCTCGGCATCGACTACGGTGTTTTCTGGTCAGCGGGTGCCGCTGCCATGCGCATGAATATTTTGCCCAAAGATACCGGGTTTGCCTTAGCAATGGCGATATCAGTAACCGAAAAGAGTCCTTTCAGGGATATTCCGAAACGGTATGCTGAAATTAATCAGCGGACCATGCATGACCGCATGATTCAGAGGCTATGGCCTCAGTTCCGCTCAATTTACAGTTAAGGCAATACAATAACGCACGAAAGGCTTCCAGGCCTTTTAAGGAGGAAAAGATGGCTATAAAAGAAATGTCTGAACTGATAGATGGCGGGATGGACCGCGCGGTGGAGCTAATGACGCTGGCGGCCCATAACAGCTTTCGGTTCAAAGACAGGAACACAGTTAAAATAATTTCAGTAGAGGGAGAAGATTTGGAGCAGATCGCAGAATACTGTTTTTCACTTGGAGACATGTCGCCTCTTGCTGCAAGGGACGGCAGGAACCTTGTTCAGTTGATGAAGGAACCCTGTTCACTTCTGCTTCTTGGCGATAAACGTAAATCTGATTTCAACTACAATTGCGGCGCATGCGGTTACAGGACCTGTGCTGAACTGAACAAAGCCGAAGAAGTGGAGTCGCTGACAGCCAATGGACCCAGCTGCCTGTTTAAAAATATTAATCTGAACGTGGCCGCCAATACCGCTGCTGCCCAGGCCCACCGGCTCGGGTTGCATTGCCGGGTTTTCAGCACACTGGCGTTTGCCTCCCTTGCCCTTGAAGTCATTACCGACGTCGATCTGGTGATCAGTGTATCCGTAAGTGCGGCCAAAAAGAACCCCTATTTTGACCGCCATGAATTCTGGACCAAGGACCATTGGGATGAAATTTTTAACAAGGAATTCCCAACTTACAACAGGGGATTCATCGGTGCAGTTGAAGAAGACCTGTAATATATAATTATCAAGGAAGGTGAAGTATGAGTTCAAAAGCACATCTTAATCAGGCCATTGCCTCGCATCTCATCGAGATGAAGGCGGATGATAAGCCGGATAAGGAAGTATTGATCTTTGAAAATAGTGAGGCAGGGGAAGATATCATCACCTATAAGCACTTGTATGAAAATTCGAATAAAATAGCGCGTCTTTTTCTTGATAACGGTATAGGCAAAGGTGATACCTATGCTGTATTTATGCGCAACCATGCCGAGTTTGTTTACGCCATGCTTGCAGGACCTGTTATCGGTGCAATAATGGTACCGATTGATCCGCGCAGCAGGGGAGACAGGCTGAGGTTTCTTTTGCAAAACTCAGGTGCAAAAGCGGTGATCGTATCTGGTGAGCTGCTTGACCAGCTGACACCTGTGCTTGACAAGGTACCGAATGTGAAATTGGTGAGCGTGGCGTATAGGCCTGAACAGAATGCGCCTGTTTCTCCTGACTATCCATCTTTAAATGAAACACTGGAGAAAGATACATGGGATACGGTTGAACAAAAGATTATGGATGTGCGCCAGCCCATGCAGATCATCTATACGTCGGGCACGACCGGCGATCCCAAGGGTGTCATGATACGGAACAATCGTTTTGGCCTGTACAATATTGCTACCAAGCTTGTATGGAAATATAAACCGAGTGATACTATCTATACCGGTCTTTCACTTACACATGGCAATGCCCAGGCTGTCACCCTGTTTCCCAGTCTGAGTACAGGCACAAAAGCGGTTTTCAGCTCCAGGTTTACCAGAAGCCGAATTTGGGATATCGCACGGAAATACGGATGCACGTCTTTTTCCCTGTTAGGGGGTATGATGGCAGGCATTTTCAATCTGCCCGAACAGGAGAATGACGATGATAATCCCGTCAAGACAATAATCAGCGCCGGCACACCGGCCGCAATATGGGAAGAATTTGAAAAGCGGTTTAATGTCAAAATCCTGGAATGGTATGCAGCGGTGGAAGGCGGTTTCGCTTATAAAGAGCCTGGCAAAGGGCCCATCGGTTCGTTCGGGAAGCCCCTCCCCGGAATGATGCAGTTCAAGGTAGTTGACGAAGATGACAATCAGGTTCCGGATGGAGAAGCAGGAGAACTGATCATCCGCATGACCCGAGGGGAAACCAAGGTTGATTACCACGGCCTGCCTGATGCCTCTGAAGAAAAAACCCGCGGCGGATGGCTGAGAACCGGAGATCTTGTTAAAAAAGATGAAAAGGGATGGTATTACTTCCAGTGCCGTAAAGGGAGTGAACTCAGGAGGGCAGGTGATTTTATTCAGCCCGACCATATCGAAAAGGTGATCGGTGAGCTTGATGATGTGAGTGAAGTCTGTGCTTACGGCATCCCGGCAGCATCCGGTGCTCCCGGTGAAAGCGATTTGGTTGTCGGTATTGCTCCTTTTGAGGGCAAAACAATCGATCCTGCCCTGATTTACGAAAAATGTAAAGAAGGTCTGGAGCCGAACTTCATCCCATCCTATCTCCAGATAGTAGACGAGATCCCCAAAACCATTTCAGAGAAATCCCTGGACCGTGTTTTGCGAGATCAGTTTTCGCCGGAAAATGAGAACGTTTATAAGTTTGAAGATTACAGATAAAAAGGAAAGGAGACAATAATATGGCATTATATACGGATTTGAATATTGATTTAACGGATGAACAGATCGCAATCAAGGAAGAGACGCATAAGTTTGCAAAAGAAGTGCTGCGTCCCGCCAGTATCGAACTTGACAAAATGGACCCGGAGGCTGTGATCAAAAGCGATATTTTCTGGGACGCAATGAAAAAAGGGTATGATCTGGGTTATCACACCATTTTTATACCCGACACATACGGCGGGCTGGCAACTGATCCTCTGGAGACCCATATCGTCCTGGAGGAACTGTCATGGGGCAGTGTAGATTTTGCCGTCGCGCTCGGTGTTTCATGTTTTCCATCTTTTTTTGCTTCCATGGTTCCGGATGACCTTCTAATCGAGAAGATCATAGAACCGTTTTGCGCATGCAAAGATGCTTCCATTATTGGATGCTGGGGTATCACGGAACCAGAACACGGCACAGACACACTCTGTCCCTTTACTCCTCAGTTTACGGACCCGAATATTTCAGGCCAGGTCACGGCTTGTTTGGACGGTGATGAGTGGGTTATTAATGGCCAGAAGGCTGCCTGGGTTTCAAACGGCACCATTGCTACTCATGCCCTTGCTTATTTGACCATCGATTCCTCAAAAGGAATGTCAGGAGGCGGTATCTGCATTGTGCCGCTAGATCTACCCGGAGTGCGCAAAGGTAAACCTCTCGACAAAATGGGGCAGCGGGCGCTTAATCAGGGAGAGATATTTTTTGACGGTGTGCGGGTTCCGAAAGAGTACATGCTGGTGGATGAAGAAAGTTATGGATCCATGCTTGATGTCACTCTTTCTACTGCAAACGCTGGAATGGGAGCCATGTTTGTTGGAGTTGCCAGGGCAGCCTACGAAGAAGCGCTCGCTTATTCCAAACAGCGAATTCAGGGTGGAAAGCCCCTGTTTGAACACCAGATGATAAAACATAAGCTGTTCAACATGTTTACAAAGATCGAGGCTGGAAGGGCGCTTTCACGCGCAGCCATGATATACAACTATAACAATACGCCGCCTAAGATAGAATATTCCATTGCATCAAAGGTATTCTGTACCAATATGTCACTTGAAGTGACAAGCGAGGCGATTCAGATTTTTGGCGGTAATGGTCTGAGCCGTGAATATCCCGTTGAAAAATTCTTCAGGGATGCCCGGGCGGGACTCATCGAAGACGGTGCGAATGATAGTCTTATGATTACAGGCGCACACCATTTATAGAAAGGAGAAAAAAGAAAAAATGGAAAATGTTTATATCCTAGGACTCGGCATGATCCGGTTCAACAAGTATCCGGACCGGGGTGTACGGGATATGTCCCATGAGGTGACACAACTTGCATTGGAAGATGCGGGTCTGGATAAAAAAGACCTTCAGGCTGCTTTTTTTTCCAATACGTTTTGGGGCATGTTCGATAACCAGCATTCCATAAGGGGCGAAGTCGCCCTTCGTTCCATGGGAATTGAAGCCATACCGGTTACAAATGTGGAAAACGCCTGCGCCGGTGCGTCAACCGCCCTTCATCTGGCTTACACCGGCATACGGGCAGAGATGTATGATGTGGCCATTGCCATTGGTTCGGAAAAAATTACCAACCCCAACAAAATGCTTTCCCTGTCCGCTTACGCTACCTGTATGGATGTGGCAAATTTTGAAACACAGATGAAAACCATGGAAGAGTTGAACAAGACGTTTCACGTTGATATTCCTGATGGCCAGACCCCTCCGGGAGAAGGTCGCAGTATATTTATGGATGCATATGCCATGGGAGCAAGATGGCATATGAGCAAGTTCGGCACCACCCAGAAACAGCTGGCTGTGATTTGCGCCAAGAACCACTGGCATGGCTCATTGAATCCCATGTCACAGTATCAGCAGGATATGACGGTTGAAGAAGTGCTGGCTGACAAGCCCATCGCCTATCCTTTGACACGCTCCATGTGCGCGCCTGTTGGGGATGGCGCGGCTGCCGCAATTGTCTGTTCTGAAAAATACTTGAAAAAGCTGACCGGAGCACGTCCTGTTAAAATTCGGGCATCAGTCCTCGGAACCGGTACTGATCGGAATCTTGACGGTGAAGATATCGGTGAGCGCCTGGTAAAGCAGGCATATGAAGTTGCCGGGATAGGGCCTGAAGACATCAGCCTTGCGGAATTGCATGACGCTACCGCATATGGTGAACTTCACCAGACAGAAGCAATGGGATTTTGTCCCCTGGGAGAAGGCGGGATTTATGCTGAATCAGGAGCAACCAAACTGGGCGGCAAACAGCCGGTCAACACCAGTGGGGGTTTGGAATGCCGCGGTCATCCAATCGGGGCTTCAGGGCTTGCACAGATTTATGAGTTGGGTGTTCAACTCAGAGGTGATGCAGGCGACCGCCAGGTAAAAGATGCACGACTCGGACTTGCTGAAAACGGCGGTGGCAATATAGGAGTGGAAGAAGCAGCCATGTGTCTCCATATTCTTGAAAAAGTATAGTTGATGGCTTCGTAAAAAGTCCAATTTCTGTGTTGCGCTGCATCCTGAATTCATTCGACGTACTATATGTATGACTCATTCTTCAGGATTTGCGCGTCTTGAATTTGAACTTTTTTCTTTGCCATCAAAATTTTGTCTTTTTACGAGACTGTCATAATTCCACTAGGAAAGGGGATGAAATGAGTGGGAAAAAAAGCATTTTTATAACCGGTGCCGGTTCAGGTATAGGACGGGAAACAGCACTCTTTTTTGCTTCAAAAGGATGGTTTGTCGGTCTTTTTGATATCAATGAAGATGGTTTAAAAAGTCTTGAATCTGAAATCGGAAAAGACAACTGCTTTTTTCAGGTGATGGATGTCACAGATGAAAAAAGTGTTAAAAAAGCTGCTGATGCTTTTGTCGCAAAAACTGCGGGCCAATTGAACGTGCTGCTGAATAACGCGGGCATATTAAAAATCGGACTCTATGACAATGTTGGATTAAAGGACCATCATCAGGTAGTGGATGTGAATTTCAAAGGATGCTTAAACTGCATTTATTATTGTCTTCCGTACCTTAAAAAAACAACCGGTGCACGAATTGTTAACATGTCATCTATTTCGGCTTTGTATGGTATACCAGAGGTCGCAGTCTATTCGTCAACCAAGGCTGCCTTATCCGCAATGACAGAGGCTCTTGATATTGAATTGGAGCCCTATGGTATAAGAGTATGCGATATCAAGCCTCCTTATGTTATGACACCCATGCTTAATGATGCAGGGGATGTTAAAAGTTTTAAATCGTTAAGCGCGTTGGGAGGTCAAATTACTTCAGATAAAGTTGCCAAAACCATATGGAAAGCAGCAAAGAAAAATAAGCTGCACTGGAATATCGGGTTCACAAAACTGATGGCTTTGCAGTGCTGGTTGCTGCCATTTACGAAACGATTTAGCATAAAACTGCTGACCATGCCAAAGCTTAGTAATTAAAAAGGGATGTACAGGGTTCAAATCTTGTGCCATAGGAGTAAAATGTGAAAAACGTATTTATCACCGGTGTTTCAGGATATCTTGGAATGAAAGTTGCCAGGTTGCTGGCAAAAAATGACACGGTATCAAAGATAGTAGGAATTGATATTAAAGAGCCGGATGTCATCCCGGACAAATTAATATTTGTAAAACATGATGTGCGTGATCCTGTTGTTGATCTCCTTAAAGCCCATTCCATTGATACAGTCGTTCATATGGCATATATCGTGGCACAGCTCCATAGCGATGATGAAATGGAGGACATCAATCTTGCAGGGTCCAGAAATATTTTCAATTCTTCGGCCCAGGCACAGGTATCTCATATCCTGTATACGAGTTCAACAACAGCTTACGGCGCTCATCCTGACAACGATATTCCGTTGTCAGAGGACAGTCCTCTTCGGGGCAATGATGATTTTATTTATGCGAAAAATAAAAAGGAAATAGAACAAAACCTGATACAGCCGTTTATCAGGAAACACCCGGATATAACCTTTACCGTGCTTCGTCCCTGTTTTGTGACAGGGCCGAATTTTATCAGCAATCCGTTGGCAAGGTATTTGACCAAGCGGATTGTAATGCTTCCCTCTAAAACCGCACCGTTCCAGTATATGCATGAAGATGATCTTGCCCGGATTGTTGAAATGTGCCTGGAAAAATCGATAGACGGTGTATATAATGTTGGAGGTGAAGGGACAATAACATTTCGCGAAATGGTCGACATGCTGGGGAACAGAGTGCTGACTATTCCGTCAGGCCTCATGTATGTTCTAAATAACATATCATGGTTTTTAAGGCTGAGCTTTCTCACCGAAGCTTCAAGCTCCAGCCTAAATTTGGTATACTATTCATGGATTGCTTCGCCCAAAAAATTGATTGATGAAACCGGTTTCGAATACTATCATGATACACGGTCGGCTTTTGAAGATTTCGTACGTTCAATAAAAGCCGGCAAATAACCAGAGCGACTGTGAATTGGGAGTTGCCTGTTGGATATAACCGGTTTTTTATCACATGGAAATATTCTGGCATCATGGTTAAAATTCGGGATGAAAACGTTGGACAGATATATGACGGCATGTCATTTTCAAAGCCTGTAACAGAAAAAGACACAAAAAAATTACAAAAAGGTGTGTCAATTAACCGGTTACAATGATATGTAGTCCTACCTCTCACATTAGGTAAAAAATGTTATAATTTTACAGCAGTTTTACATCGGTTTTTTTCTTTGAAACAGCTTCTGGCAAACCATTCCTTTTATAACTCAAACTGTTAGATATCTGTAATGTCTCTGGCATGTATGTTGCTCTGAAATATATTGAGGCCAAGGAAATGGGTATGATTATCCTTGCTCAAATATGACAGGGGACAGGAAAATTATGCTAAAGAATAATGCAGTAAAATCAGATAAATCGAATGAAGAAGAATCCTCGTGCAATATCTGGCTGATCTCAGACAGATTACATTCAGATTTCAACTCAAGTAAAATATTGAAAGGTATTATTGCCGATAAGGTCATAGAGTACAAAATCTCCGATCTGGCCAAATATATGCTTAATCCAAATTCAATCGAAGTAACGAATAAGCTTGTTGGATGCAAAATTTCCTATCAAAAGCCTGTATCTTCAAAAATAAAAGATAAAACCAGAAAGTTTTTTGAAAAAATCTTCAAAAAAAACAGGGGTGACGTTAATGCTGATTTTTATGAAGAAACTTTAATTTCAGATTACATTAACAAGACACCGGATATGAAAGATACCTCCTTCCAATCACATATAAATAAAATCAGGGGGTTATTGACACCATACGACACACTTGTCGAGAAAATATCCGAGCTCGACTTTACAAAACTACATGATATCGCAGGTATTTTTGATGATCCTGAAGGTAATCGTTCTCTGGTACACCTTAAAGGGACAATGCCCCAAAAAATCAATTATATTTCAAATAATATTCAAAAAAAAATAGGAGTAATTCTTAAAAAAGTCTATTTGAACAATGGACTGTTTGAAATGAGAGGGTTCGATTTTGAATCCTATGATTCTGAAAAGTCTTTCCGGCTAGTGATAATTACGCAAAACGACAAATCTGAGGCCTGTGTGCTTACTCCAAGCGGAAACATTGAGTTCCATGTTGAAAATATCGAACTCATAAAATATTTACATTTTTTACAATTGTCTCTAAAGACTAACGGTAAATTAAAAAATCTTTTATACGAATGTGTAAAAGGTGAGGTCAAGCCATTAAAATTGCTATTCAACAAAGAGCTTGAAATCGACTATTTTAAGACAGACCTTCCTGAAATCTACAGAGAAGTGTTTGAAGCAAACAATATAACTCCAAATGCGAAAGATATTATCATAAGGGCATTGAACCGGAAACAGATCGGCATATTAATTAATTATTTACCTAAAGCACAACAGGGGAATAGCAGGCCGATAACCAGCGTGTACGTTATGCATGATGTCAAGGCTCTTGACCCTGTTAAAACAATTCTGCCACAGTTATACTCACAGATCGATAAAAAACTCGGAGTATTAGAGACAGACAAGTATTATTTGATGGATTCGATGAAGGGATACAAAGATGCTGAATGATTACAAAGAAAATGATTATAAATGGATAGATGAATTGATGCGGTATCCTGAATCCCTTGCCAAAAATCTCGATTTTTTTGAGAACACTTCTGAAATCGTTATACCTGATGATTCAATAGAAAAGGTCATATTCCAGGACAGGGCGAAACAGGCTATAAGAAAAGTTGCACAGAACAAGGGACATATCCTCATGGTGGGAAAGCCGGGAACCGGTAAATCTTTGCTTGCAGATATGTTTGAGAAGGTACTCGCAAAATCTTTTGGGAATTATATAAGACCCAAAAATGCGGTTATAGCTTATCCCGGAAAAGACAAGAATCATATACGGATTGCCTATGAATCACCTGAACAGGTTGATGTCCTTCTGTCAGAGCTTAACGAAAATATAAACTCTGCAAGTAGCAGGAGAAAAAAATTCAGCCTTTTGGAACAGATACAATCCGTCCGAAAAACAAGAAATTGGCTTGTATTTGCGGCTGTAATAAGCGTTGCCGCAGGTCTGTTCTTCCCTCCGGCTTTTATTTTTACCGGCCTTGCCGGGATTGGTGCAATATTTATGTTTATGCAGGAGAACAATCACAAGGCTCAGGAAAAGATCCAGCAAGAGATGAATGGAGGAAAGGTAAACAACGTAAAGCATATTTATGATCTTGTCCCTGAAATTTTGTATGACCCCAGAAAAGATAAGGACATTATGGTACGCATATCAGAACCTGATTCAAGAAACATGAAGGGCGGATTCAGGCATGATCCGTATCAGTCTTCCGACCTGCGGACACCAGCTCATAAAAGGGCTTATCTTGGTGCTCATGCGAAAGCTCCTATTATCTATGTGGATGAACTTAAAACCCTGGTCAAGGCCGGATATATGTCAGATATGCTGGAGATAATGCAGAATAAAAAATATATTTTGGAGGGCGGTAAAAATACCGGCAGTGGCGCTGCAGATAAATCTGAGAATTCTCTAAAGGCCGACAATATTATTATTGCATGCTGCAACCATGATACATTGAGATATCTTCAGGAAGAAGGCGACGGCGCCTTTTTGAGCAGAATTGAGGACAAGGGCGAGATAATACAGATGGAAAGTGAAGTCCCTGAAACTCAGAATACTATAAGACAGGTTGCACAGTATATAAAACAGGAAGTCGATAATCTCGATGCAGAGTTCAAAAATGCATGGGGTGAGATAATTGAAAATGAAGGCTACGACGGTATTAGGAAAAGAAGCGAATATATTTTCGGAAAAGAGTTGCCGGAGGATTTTGAACTGAGTGCAAGAGATTTTTCGAGAGCCGCTGTTATGGAAATAATTCGAGAGCTGAGATGCCGGGCATCAGACGGGAAGCTCAGCAGCATTTTAAGGCCTATAAACGGAATTATGAAAACTGCCGGATTCGAAGCGATATTGGACGGGTCTAAATTGGTAGAACCGATTCATGTCAAACGTGCAATAAAGACACACCTGTCTTTGGAGGGCGAGCTTGCAAAGACGGTAATAAAAAATAAAAAAGATTTAAAGAAGTATATAGATTCGATGACAGATTCAATCGGCTATATTGTCGGCCTCGCTGTAATCGGTTCAGAATCAAGCGGCAGAATGTATGGTCAGCCGCTGCCGATGCATTGCCAGATCAACGCAGGAAATTCCGACATGGTAACAGCACCTGGTAAAATAGGTGATATCGCAAAAGCTGCAGCGCAAAATGTGCGGGCATCAATTAAGAAAGTACTTGCCAAAATCGGCGCTCCTTATGTGGGCTATGAGATGCATGTGGAATATATCCAGGCTCATGGCGGTGTAGAGGGTGATAGCGCTTCCGTGGCAATGGATGTTGCCCTTATCTCCGATTTTATTAAACGACCTGTTACTCAACAATATGGGGTTACAGGATCTTTGACAGGAGACATTATTCTTTCTGTAGGAGGCGTTACCGAAAAGATAAAATCAATAATGGATATAGAACTGGGAATGAAAGGCGCATGCATTCCATGGCAGAACAAGCATGACATAGAACCGCTTTTGATTAATAAGAAGTTTACATACATCCAATACGACACTATTCCGGGAATCAGGATATTCAGGAAAGAAGATAGAAATGTTCCTTTTGACATTTACTTCTGTAAAACAAAATATCATGCGTATCAGATACTTATGGGATTAAGCAAAAGGGAAGTAGAAGATCTGATGGCAAAAAGAAGCAAAAAAGATCTTGCATTTATGCGGAATCTGAATAAAAGCGCTGCCTGAAAAAATAACAGAAATATTATATATATTTCTCCGGTTACCTTATTATTTCTCCTTCTACCTTGAACCATATTTTCATTCAAGCATTTAAAACCTGGTCTTTTGGGTCAGGTCAGAGATATTTGGCTATGCCCGAAAACAATTCTTAATCATAAGCATAATCTCGAAAATTAGTATGTGACGAATAAAAAAGCAGATTAAGATTATGACTATGGAAATAAGCCGGGCTCTCTGGGTCAGGATTTTTATTTTATTTAAACGGTGGATTATGGTATTGCAAGATGCATATAAATTGTAATATGTATTAGTTAATAGACCGCATGCTTAATAAACTAAAACATAATAGCTTCTAAAATCTGAAAAGGACTATTTGGGCATGAACAAGATTTTACTCGTCGATATTGATACAGGGATGCTGAACATATTCAAGGGAATGTTCAAGGAGCATTCAGATAAAGTCGAAATACTGACCTCCGGAAATGTCAGGGAGGTGGCTAATATTATTAGCAGTGTCAAAGTGAATATGGTCATAGTCGATTTGAAAATGCCGGATATGGATGATTTTGAATTTCTTTTTTTTATGAATCAAAATTACTCTCACATTCCGGTTATTGTGACAACAGCATTCGGGACACCTGATATAGAGTCCAGAATAAAAAAACTGGAGTCATGCCTGTATTTTGAAAAACCGATTGATATGGAGTCGCTAAAAGAAAAGATATTTGACGAAATGAACATCGGCGTCGGAGGGCAAATACACGGCATCGCCCTGTCATCTTTTTTACAGATGTCTGAGATGGAAAAAACAACTTGCACTTTAAAGATAAAGACTGACGAAAATGTCGGTTTACTTTATCTTTTGAAGGGTGAACTGATTGCTGCTGAAACAGGTCTGCTTTCAGGCAAAGATGCGGCTTGCGAAATCGTAGGATGGGAAAATGCTATAATTGAAATAGAAAAAGGGACTGTTAGGAAAAAAAAAGAGATCAGCATGCCTCTTATGAATATTCTCATGGAGGCGTTATCAATTAAAGATGAAAAAGAAAATGCAAAGAAAAAGAAGAAAGATAAAAAGGCATTGTCATCAAAGAAGCAACTTGAAAAGACTGATAGTGATCTGGAATTAGAGGTAGATGAAGAAACCGAGCAAAAGCCGCCCGAAGAATCTGCAAAAAAGAAAAGTACATCATCTGATGTAAAAGATGTTAAGCTTCTGAGTACCTCTCAAAACTTTAGACGGAAAAGGATTCTTGTTTCTTCGTCTATACTTTTTGCAATTGTTATTTTATCATCGGTGGGTTGGTTCTCGTGGGTTAATTTTATTAAACCAGGAATGATCAAAAAGAAATATGATAATGTTTTAATCAGCATAGGGTACCAGGAATCCATGGAGGAGAAGTATAAAACATTAAAAAACTATATTGAAAACAATACTGGAAGCCCATTTTTTTTAAGTGCTGAAAAGAAGATAAGCGAAATTAAAGATTCGATCCAGGAAAGTGATTTTGAAAAAGCGATTGCAGGAGTTGAAAATCTTTCGATAGATGACGAGTACAATATAAAAGCTAAGACTTTGTATAATGAATACTTGGAAAGACATCCCGAGGGTTCCCATGTGGAGGAGATAAAGAAAAAAATAAATGAGATACAAAAAACGATTGATGAAAGAAGATTTAAGGATCTCCAGAAGATACCGTCGGATGACTATAAGAAAAGGCTTGCCGCATATAATGAATATTTATCGGAACAACCTGAAGGCAAATACAGGAAGGATGTTAAAAAGCTGAAAGAAAAGCAATCTGAAATTCATTATAAATTTGTAAAGGAAGAAATAATTGACTGTGAAAGAAATAAAGACCTCGCGCCATGTATAGATCTTTGTAGTAAGTTTATAATAGATTACAAGGAGAGTGCTCAAGTTCCCAAAATTAAGGCTTTAATGCTTAGTATGCAGTCCAGGCAAACTATGGCTACTCTTAAAAGAAAAGTCGAAGATGAAAGGCTTGAGTCCAAAGCTGCAAGAAAAGTATATATTGAATACTTGAAGAAGAATCCTAAGGCACCGGCTGAAAAAAGTATTCGGGTTGTTTTGGCGAAACTTGATCAAAAAATAAAAGATAGAGAAGCATGGGATAAGATTGTTGCATACAGCAAAAACACTAAAATTGATGTTGATAGCCGGATCAATTCAATTAAAAAGTATATGTCAAAAGAAGCCTCTACGCAATACAGAAACTCTGCCAAAAAAATAATTACTATGCTTGAAAACGAAAAAGAGGGTATCGTTAAAAAAGAACTTCTTGCCAAAGAACAAAGAAAGAAAGAACAAGCGCGGCTTGCAAAAATCAAGGAAGAGGAAGAAAGAATAAAATCTGAGAAGAAGAGAATCGCATCTACATTAAAACGTATAGGAAAAGGAAGATACACGGTCAATAATAATGGGACCGTTAGTGACATGGAGACCGGGTTGCTTTGGAATATTCTCGATACCCATATTGAACTGAAAAAATGCCTAACTTATAGTGAGGCAAAGGCATATGTGGAAAAAATGAAAACAGGGGGATATGATGACTGGCGCCTTCCGACGACACATGATCTCCTGATGATTTTAAATACTCAACCTGGTTTCCCCGAAACCGGAGCAAAATGGTATTGGACATCGGAGTCATACGTCAAAGGATTTCACGAGATTGCAAACATTGCAGAGCGAAATACGGGTGTTGTCTGGAAAAAAGGTGAATCAAAACTGACCGAGTGCGGTACAGTTCGAGCAGTAAGGCCTTGATTCGAATCTGTTTGCAACCAGTCAAAAGGGCATACCAAAGAAAAGCCATGGCATCATGTAGATGATGTGGCGCCTTTAAGTGATGAAATATCGATTGTCACTTAAGGTTTTTCAACGTTTTTCGCTACCGGACCGCGATCACTTTCTTCAACATCAAACGTAACCCGATCCCCTTCTGAAAGCGTTTTAAATCCAGACATAGTTATAGAAGAGAAGTGAACAAAAATATCTCCGCCATCTTCCTGTTCAATAAACCCAAAGCCTTTTTTGTCGCTGAACCATTTTACAATTCCGTTTGCCAAAATACCAATCTCTCTTTTACAATACTGTTAATAATTGCATGAATATGCATATCACCTTTCCGTAGCATAAAATTAAAGATTTTGTCAAACAGCGTTTAGCGTGTTAAACGTTATTGTTCTTGACAAGGTGTCCGCATTTCTGGAAATACATACAACATATTTCTACAGATTGGATCTTTTCAATTTTGCCGGATAACGGAGGGAAAGCTATGTATCTCGGAAAAAGTGTCAGACTGGAAAGAATTTTTAACAGAAACACAGGAAAAACGATCATTGTACCCCTGGATCATGGCGTCAGCGTTGGTCCTATTTTTGGCATTGTTGATCTCAGAGTTACGGTAGATAAAGTTGCCGATGGAGGGGCAAATGCGGTTTTGATGCACAAGGGTATCCCGCGTCGTTCACACAGAGGTCATGGTCGTGATGTCGGGCTGATAATACACCTTTCGGGAAGCACGGATCTTTCTCCGTTTCCGAATGCCAAGACACTTGTTGGAGAGGTTGAGGATGCAATACGTCTCGGTGCTGATGCGGTTTCAGTTCATGTAAATCTTGGAGATGAAACCGAGAAAGATATGCTGCGCGAATTCGGTTATATTTCCAGCAGAGCGGATGACTGGGGGATGCCGCTTCTTGCCATGATATATGCACGCGGTCCCAAGGTAAAAGACAGTTTTGATCCAGAAGTTATACAACACTGCGCCCGACTCGGAGAGGAACTTGGAGCTGATGTTGTAAAGGTTAATTATACGGGCGATGTATCATCATTCAGAAAAGTGGTTGATGCATGTTCTATTCCTGTTGTAATTGCTGGTGGTCCTAAAATGGATGATCAAAAAGATATTGTCCGGATGGTCTATGATTCCATTCAGGCTGGAGGTGCCGGGCTTTCAGTGGGGAGAAACATTTTTCAGGCCCATGACCCGAGCAGACTTGTTAAAGCGCTTCATGGTGTTGTTCATGAAAATAAAAATGTTGACCAGGCAATGGCCGTATTAAATGGAGATTAATAGTCAACGGGGAGGTTTGATCCGCAAATGGGCAAAAAAAACAAAGACATTTGTTCGGAACAGTCGGCCATGAAAAGGTTGAAGCAGATACGGAATGAGATAGATGAGATAGATGAGAAACTGCTCGACCTCTTAAATAAAAGAGCAGGTCGATGCCTGGAAGTCGGAGATCTGAAGTCAAAATTTAGAGAAACCGTATTTAAACCCTTTAGGGAAAAAGAGGTTTTTGAACGTTTGAAAGAAGCCAATCCCGGTATCCTTCCGGATAAACATCTGCATTCGATCTATAGAGAGATTCTTTCATCCTCTAGAAGGCTTCAGCAGCCTCAGAAGGTTGTATATCTTGGTCCGGAAGGGACATTTTCATATTTCGCGGGAATTGAGTATCTGGGCCACAGTGCTGATTTTGTCGCTTGCAGGGATATTGCGGAGGTGTTTCAATCTGTATCGACAAGGGAGGCTGAGCTTGGCATTATTCCTTTGGAAAATTCTTTGCAGGGAAGCGTCGGACAGATCCTGGACATGTTTCTTATGCACGATATTTACATTCAGGCAGAGCTTTTCTGCAAAATCAGCCATTCATTGCTAAGTTCGGCAAATGATCTGGCCCACGCAGAGATAGTCTACTCTCATCCCCAGGCTCTTGAACAATGTGCGGACTGGTTGCGTATTCATTTGCCTGATGCGAGAGTAGTGCCCGCAGAGAGTACTGCGGCAGCTGCAAATAGGGTAGTCGATGAACCTAATGCTTGCGCAATAGGCCATGAACGGCTTGGCAAAATGTTCGGGCTGAATGTCCTGTCACATGGGATCGAAGATATGCCGGACAACTGGACACGGTTTATCATTATTGGCTCAAAACTGCCTGAGGGTGGGAGCCAGGATAAAACATCCATCCTTTTTACACTGCCGGATAAGTCCGGTGCCCTTGTGGGTGTGCTGAGCCTTCTCGCCCAAAAAGGGATCAACATGAAGAAACTGGAGTCAAGACCATTGCGGTCAGAAAAATGGCAGTATGTTTTTTTCGCAGATCTTGAATGCGATCTGTCTGATTACCGTTATGATGAGCTGAAGGAGGATCTTTCAAAAGAATGCCACTTTCTTCGTATACTCGGAAGTTATCCTGCCGGTTCATATCTTAATGGAACATGAATGCAAATCGTGAGGGAAATGCTTTAAATTCATTTAAAAAACAAAATCTTGTCTTGACCAGAAAGATTTAATAAGATATGCTTAAATATTAAATTGGAAAAGAAATTTAGCGGCATAAATTTCATATGACAATTAGTGCGAGGTGACATCTATAATACCTAACGTTAAAATCGTAGTTGTTGATGACGACAGTTCGATAAGAGAGCTTATTACCACTGCACTTATGTACTGCGTGAACCGTAATGTTCTTTCGTTTGAGAATGGACTTAAAGCGTGGAACTATATAAGGAGTTCAGACGGCATAGATATCGTTGTCTCT
Organism: uncultured Desulfobacterales bacterium; assembly: GCA_964617785.1. Taxonomy (GTDB): domain Bacteria; phylum Desulfobacterota; class Desulfobacteria; order Desulfobacterales; family SURF-7; genus JAFDJC01. Next base: position 22,931 of record CAZTYY010000018.1, read on the forward strand.
GATGTAGACATGCCGGAAATGGACGGTATTGAGCTTTTGTCTAGAATTAAAGATAGTTACCCTGATAAAATATGTATTCTTATGTCAGGTGATGTATCTAATGAAAAATCAGCGAAAAAAATGGGGGCAGATGCATTTTTGGCAAAGCCTTTTAAGATAAGCGATTTGTTTGATATTGTTCAGACCTATGTTGTTGGAGCTCCCCCCAACTGAAAAAGTCCAGTCCCTGTTTCCATTCTGTATCCTGTCTGTTAAGCTTGACATCTTGAAAACGTCTGTATTCGGATTCAAGATCCATCTTTTTGATTTTCTCAACCAGCGTTGTGCGATTCAAATTAAGCATTTCCGCTGCTCTTGCCTTGACCCAGTCGGTCTTGTTAAGGGCATGAAGTATCAGGCTTTTCTGAAACTGTTGTACCACAATATTAAAATCGGCATTTTTATTCAGATCCAAGAGATTCGAATTGATGTCAAAGTTAGCTTTATTACTTATCGTTACCGGTAAGTCACTCACTTCTATCGTATCTGATTCGGCGAGAACTGATAGACGTTCTACAAGGTTTTCAAGTTCTCGGATATTTCCAGGCCAGTTATACTCGATAAGTTGGTTTAAGGCATCTTTGCTGTATTTTAACTCTTTCTTTGCAAGCTTTTTTTTTCTCATGTTCATCTTTTTATGAAAAAAATCGATAAGCAGTGGGATGTCGGATTTTCTGTCCCGAAGCGGAGGCATTTTAATCGGGATTACATTGAGGCGATAGTAAAGATCTTCCCTGAACTTACCCTCTTGAATCGCATTTTTAAGATTCTTATTAGTGGCAGCGATAATTCTGATATTTACATTGATTGTTTTTGTGCTGCCAATTTTCTCAAAACTTTGACTCTCCAGCACTCTTAACAATTTTACCTGAAGATCCGGACTCATATCGCCTATTTCATCTAAAAAAAATGAGCCTCCGTCTGCCGCTTCAAGGCGGCCCACTCTGTTTTTATGAGCTCCCGTAAAGGCCCCTTTCTCATGTCCGAAAAGCTCGCTTTCTAAAAGTTCGCCTGGTATGGCTCCACAGTTCAATACTAAAAAAGGCTTATCACATCTGCTGCTATTGGCATGAATGGCTTTTGCCGTTAATTCTTTACCGGTTCCGCTCTCACCTGTAATGAGGACAGTGCTTTCAGTGGCGGCAACTTTTTCTATGGTGTTGAACACCTGTAGTATCTGTGGGTTTTTCCCAATAAAATGGCTTAGTTTGATTCCGTGTTTGCCATGCCGTTTTTTTACTGCTTTCGAACTGATACTTTTATTGACTTCATGATGACCTGGCAACTCATGTGCGTATGTATTTTGTGATGAGTCTTTAGAAAAATGCTGATTATTATCGTTTAGCCGATTTTGAATAATCATATTAATGTCAGCAGATTTTGATGCGGTGTCTTTTTTTTGTGCGAAATGGTTATTATTCATTATGCTCCCTTTTAATAAATAGATTTATAAACTTACAATCAATATCTGTGCCAAATATTTGACAGAGATTAAAAAATATTAAGTTTTGGAATAACAAAATGTTAGTGGGAAATGAGTAAAAATGACTTTTGAAAGGAAGGGAAAACAAAGGACATTTTCCTTTTTTTCAGGAATAATGTCCTGCAAAAAAGGACGATGGGTCGAAACAGAAACTCGTTGAGTATCTGTTGTCATGCATCTATGTTTTAAGTCGTTGACCTATGGTTTTTAAGTCGCTTGCCCAGGGCCTGCCGGGAAATCCCCAGCATTTTTGAAGCAATTGTCTGGTTTCCTGCAGCACGTTTCATTGCTTCATCAACCAGGATCTGTGTGGTTTCCTTAATGGTTGGTAACTCTTCCGGGAAGGTGACAAAAGGCTGTCCATTTTCTTCTTCTCCGCGATTTTTCTTTTCAGCTTTTTGCATCCTGTCCATATGAGACTTAAAAGTTTTTAGGCTTATAATTCTTTCAGTGTGCCTGCTCACCGCATCAAAGACCATTGCTTCGAGTTCCCTTATGTTTCCTGGAAACGAATACGTAGATAGAAGCGGAATTAATTCTTTAGGCGGTGTTGGTTTTTTTTTGTTGAGTTTTTTTGCAGCCTTTTCAAGGAAGTGGTCTACAAGAAGAGGAAGATCGTCCAGCCTGTCTTTCAAAGGTGGAATATTGATATGATGAGTCCTTAATCTAAAATTAAGATCTTTTCTGAACCTCCCTTTTCCCTCGAGCAACCATAAGTTGACGTTTGTAGCTGTAAGGATTCGGGCATTGGAATGTTTAGATTCGTCCTGCCCAATAGGAAGATATTCACCTTCCTGTAATAATCTTAGAAGTTTCACTTGTGACATAGAGCTAAGATCACCAATTTCGTCTAGAAATAATGTACCAAAGCCGGCCTTTTCAATTAGCCCTCTTCGAACGCGGTCAGCTCCGGTAAAAGCGCCTTTTGTGTGACCGAATAGTGTATCAGAAAATACATTGTCATCAAGTCCGGCAGCATTTACCGTTACCATTTCACCTCTTACCTTGCTTGATTTATGAATTGTTTTTGCTATCAGTTCTTTGCCGGTTCCGGTCTCTCCGGTAATTAGAATAGGCTGTGAGGATTCGGCAATCGAATGAATATATTCGAAAACAGAAAATATATCCTTGTTTTGCGTAATGATGCCCGCAATAAGTCCTATCTGCCGTGGATCCGCCACTGTTGTTTTTTTTGACACTCTTGCAGTATGTTCTCGGTTTTGAGCTACCATGACAAATTCTTTTTAAATTTTAAAGAGGAAAAATGAGATTTGAAACTAAGGCTGAACTTATTATATAATAAATTTTTTAATTTGTAAACCAGTATCCACCTGAATTTTTAATTTCAGGTGGATACTGGTTTGAGGTGATGATTTTTTAAACGGTTTATCGAAAACAAGGGGGGTTATTTTCTTACCGTCTTTTTCTTGCAGCAACCAGTGTTGCAAAAAATCCTATGATCATCATAGCAGTCAACTGAGTTCCTGTTGAAGAGTTGTTGCCGGTTGATGCGATAAAGCATCCTCCTCCGCTTTCGGAGCTGTTCCCATCTGTTGCTCCTGTGTTGGTCGTCTCAACAGTGGTATCGGTCTGCTCTCTGTCTGAAGTGTCATCGGTCTCATGAATACTGGAAAGCGCTCTGTAAGCATTAACGCGTCCCGAAGTTATGTTGGCGTCGCTGAGGGACTCACAGATATCTACTGTATTCATAATCTGATCCTGAACCTGCACAGGTGTCCAGTCTGGATATTTTGAGAAGAGCAGCGCAGCAATTGCTGCAACCATCGGTGATGAAAATGATGTTCCCTGCGTTTCACCATAACTGTCATTTAAAAGGGTTGTCATAATGTATTGTCCCGGAGCGGACACATCGACCCAGCTTCCATAGTTTGAAAAACTGCACTTTCCGTCACGGGTTGTGGATGCGCCGACTGAGATTAATCCTGGAATGTCGTAAGCAGCAGGGTAACAAGCAGAAGAGGAGCCTTCATTGCCTGCGCTGCAAACAACTAATACACCGTTATTGGTTGCGTATTCCAGTGCGGATTTATAGCTTTCGCTATATCTGGGGCTTCCTGAACTGATGTTTATTACACGCGCATTATTTTCAACCGCATAGATGATTCCTTTAATAATGGCGGATGAGCTGAGCACCTGAAATCCTTCGGCATTATAAAATCCTGCTCTTATTAACATGGTTTTGCAATTTGCAGCAATACCGGCAATACCTATTCCATTACCAGTAGTGGCTCCAATAAGACCCAGAACACGATTTCCATGAGATGATTTTAGGGATGTGGGGTCATTATCCTCATCTTGCCAGTCACAGTCATCATCATTAAGTCCACTTGACTGATTGACAAAATCCCATCCAACTATATCATCCACATATCCATTTCCGTCATCATCTATCCCATTGTTCGCTATTTCCCCGGGGTTGTTCCAGATATTTTCCTGAAGGTCCTCATGATTCATATCAAATCCCATATCAATGACAGCTATGATTACATCAGGGCTGCCTGATTCAATTTCCCATGCTTCAAGGATATGAAGGTCTGAATTTACCTGGTCGGGATTGTCAAGGCTCCACTGCCTGTTGAAAAGGCTGTCATTGGGAACATCCTGAGTATTGGTGTAATAATTGGGTTCACACTTTTCGACAATATCATGTTCTTTTAAAATGGATAGCATTTCAGCGACCGTGTAATCAGATGGAATCTGGAAAACATAATAGTTGATTTGCGGCAGATTGTCACTGATTTCAAGATTATACATTTTAACCAATTCGGTGATCTCATACTGAGTAGTATTGATTTTGAAGTTAACAACCACTTTTCCTTGGGCATAACTGGAATCAGCACTGGCATTTGAACCAATGCTTATAAATAAAATCGTGAAAGCGATTATCAGATGTTTAACTGTTTCAGAACTTTGTTTTAGAAAGTTGCCAAGCGCATTTTTTGAGATTCCGAGAACTTTTGCGGTATTTTTTTGATTACCGTTAGAGCGTTTAATTGCTTCATTGATCAAAAGTTCTGTGATTTGGCTGATGGTCGGTAGTTTTTCGTTGAATTTTAAAGTTGCCATGATGTATCCCCCTTTTGTTTGTGCGTTGTGTCCGCTGTTGGTTACTTGTATGAGCAAGGGGAATGCCACGTGTCATGGCGCACTATAACTAACTGATATGGCAACGAATAAAAGATAACGCGCCGGTTTTTAGAACAGGCGAAAGCCTGAAACCAGGGTTGCGGATTGGGATGTTAATTTGGCAAAATTAACTGAATTATAAGGGGAAATTTATAAAGCAATGAAAGTTGTTTGTGAAAAAAAAATTGCGGGTATTATATTCAGGACGGCATTGTGGGTGTAATATTCCCTTTTTCATTAAACTCAAGAGGTTGCCAGAGGGATATAATTTCAAGGTTATTGTTGCTGAATTGCTTAGGCATGGGGTCGGGCCATACTAACACCATGAAAAACGTGGGCATAACATGCTGGTTTTGAGCGCAAGCGAAAACCCAGTCAGCGTTAATGCCATGATCATAACCATAGGAGTTAAATTAAGCCGCACCAACATTTAAAGCATGAACTTCTTTATCAAGACGATCTGATAGCAAATCTTCTGTAACCTCAAGATCATAACGCGTTTGAAGGTTTAACCAAAACTGAGCTGAAATGCCAAAAAATTTTCCTAAGCGGAGTGCCGTATCCGCAGTAATCGATCTTTTACCGTGTACAATTTCGT
>CAZTYY010000019.1:0-28037 GCA_964617785.1 uncultured Desulfobacterales bacterium
TTTCAAGCTCCTTTGTCAGACGAATCTTGCCTGATGATGATGTGCCCGACCCATAACTTGAGGCGCGTAAAAAGTCAACCCTGGCAGGAACAGATAGCCGCCTCAACAGATCAGCCATAAAAATAAAAGCTCCCTTTAAGATACCGATCAAAATAAGATCCCTACCATGATAGTCATCTGAAATTCTTGATGCCAAATCATCAATGGATCTGTCAATTTCTTCTTTGCTCAAAACCGGAATAAATTCGGGCATACTTTTATAAATATTAACTGCTGACGGCAAAATCATCAGATGGCCAATGCCAAGTATAAAATTTACAAGCCAATTAATTTTTTTTTAAGCAACCTATCAGGTAAGGTCTATATGGAATATCAAGGATTGTCAATACATTAAAGACCGGTTTCAGACAGTTTGACAAACAGTTCCTTCTGTCTTTCATTAAGCGTTGTCGGCATCTTGACATGGATATGCACATACAGATTTCCCATGCCTTTGTTGTTCATACGCGGCAGACCATGCTCAAGCATCCGCATCTTTGTTCTGTGCTTTGTTCCCGGCGGTATTGTGAGGTTGACATCTTTTTTATCAACAGTCGAAATACGAATAGCTGTACCGAGCACTGCCTCAACGAGCTTAATCTCCTCCACGAGGTGCAGGTCATAACCCTCGACTCTAAACCGGGCATCATCCATTACTCTTGCTTTTATAAAAAGATCGCCCCCGGGGCCGCCAAAAGGACTTGGTTCGCCTTTTCCTGCAAGCCTCAACTTTTTTCCTGTAATCATTCCCGGCGGTATTTTAACGGAAATCCTCTCATCACTTCCAGCATGTCTTAAGGAAACGGTTTTGCTTGCGCCGCTTATCACCTCATTTAAGGTTATGGGAATCTCATATTCAAGATCCGAACCTTTAACAGGTGCCCTCCGTTGTCTTCCACCGCCGCCAAAAGGAGAGCCGCCGCCAAAGGAAAACCGCATGCCGCCGTTTGATCCCTGTGAAACGCCCCCTCCTCCAAAACCAAATTCCTTGAAAACATTTCCAAAATCAAAATTTCTGAAAATATCCTCCTGGGAAAACTGCTGCTGAAAACCGTCTGATCCGAAAGTATCGTACTGTTTTCGCTTTTTGTCGTCACTCAAAACCGCATAAGCTTCACTGACATCTTTGAATTTTTTTTCCGCTGCCTTGTCACCCTTTGTCTGGTCAGGATGATATTTCATGGCAAGTTTACGGTACTTCTTTTTTATCTCTTCTTTTGAAGAGCTTTTGTTTATGCCCAAAATTTTATAATAATCTTTTCCGCTCATTCTCAAATTCCTTCAGTGCAAAGTAATGTATTTTTCAATACTTAAAATAAGATCCAGAATCTAAAAGTCAAGTTTTGACAGTCTCGTAAAAGGTCAAAAATGTGATGCTTTCTTTATTCTCTTAAAAGCTTTCAGACTGACCATCAGAACGGAAATCGCCGCCGGAGTGATGCCTTCAAGCCGGGAAGCCTGGCCGAGCGATGCCGGCCTGATATTTGAAAGTTTTTCCACAAGCTCATTGGACAGTCCGTGTACGCGTGAAAAATCGAAATCATCCGGCAGCTTAATCTTTTCAAGATCCCTGAATTTTTCAACTTCCCTGAGTTGCCTTGAAATATAACCCTCATATTTTATTTCAGTTTCAACCTGCCTGGCCACTTTATCTGAAATTGGATTAGGACTTTTGGCATAAGTCCGGACATCCTGGTAATCTATTCCGTCCCTTTTAAGGAGCTGATCCAGGGGCATGCCGGTTTTAAGCGGACTGCTTCCTTTTGATTCAAGAAAGGTGTTCACGCTTTTCCCCGGCTTTAAGATTGTCTGTTTGATGCGCTGGATCTCTTCCTTAATCTGTTTTTTTCTTTCTTTAACGTCCGCAAAAGCATCTTTATCGATGAGGCCCAGTTCAAACCCTTTTTCACACAATCTTAAATCCGCGTTGTCCTCACGTAGCATGAGCCTGTATTCAGCGCGGGATGTAAACATCCGGTAGGGCTCTCGTGTTCCTCTTGTCACCAGGTCATCCACCATAACACCCATATATGCCTGGGCCCTGTCGAGAACAAACGGTTCTCTTTTTTGAATTTTCAGGGCTGCATTGATACCAGTCCAAAGGCCCTGGGCAGCAGCCTCTTCATAGCCTGAAGTGCCGTTTATCTGGCCGGCAAAATAGAGTCCTGAAATAAGTTTTGTCTCAAGTGTCTGTTTAAGCGAAACAGGGTTAATGTAATCATACTCGATGGCATAGGCCGGACGCATAATTTCCGCTGATTCCAACCCCTCAACAGACCTTACAAAACGGTTCTGAATTTCAAGCGGAAGAGAGTTGCCCAATCCGCTTGCATAGATTTCATTGGTATCCACGCCCTCATGTTCCAGTATAACCTGGTGGCCGTCCCTTTCCGGAAACTTGACAACCTTGTCTTCAAATGACGGACAGTATCTTGCTGAAACACCCTTGATTTGTCCACTGTACAGGGACGAATATTTCAGATTGTCCTTAACAATCTGTATGCTTTTTCTGTTTGAACGTCCGAGATAACTCGGCATGCGAGGCATAGTTATTTTTTCCGTAAACATGGAAAACGGAACATGAACCTCATCTGATTCCTGGGCCGAAAATTTTGAAAAATCTATGCTGTTTTTGTTTAGCCTTGGCGGTGTGCCTGTCTTCATTCTTCCAAGTGTAAATCCCAGCTTCGTCAACTGCTGGGCAAGATCGTAAGATGCAAATTCACCTGCCCTTCCAGCCCTTATGGAACGGTTCCCGATATGAACCAGGCCGCTCAGGAACGTACCTGTTGCAAGAACAACAATTCCCGCCTGAAATCCAAAACCTGTCTGGTCTTTTACTCCTTTGATTTTACCGCCCTCAACAACAATCGATTCTATGAGCGCTTGCTTCAAATCAAGATTCGACTCTTTTTCAAGAACAGACTTCATGATGATATGGTAGCGGTTCTTGTCATTCTGGGTTCTGGAAGAATGTACTGCCGGGCCTTTTCTGGTGTTTAACGTCCTATACTGAATCGCTGTTTTATCTGTTGTTTTTGCCATCTCGCCGCCAAGCGCGTCGATCTCTTTTACGAGCTGCCCCTTTGCCATTCCGCCAATGGAAGGACTGCACGGCATTGCCGCCACCTTATCAAGGTCAATGGCAACAAGCAGCACCGAACACTCCATTCTTGCAGCAGCAAGGGCAGCCTCGCACCCTGCATGGCCTGCGCCGACAACAATAACATCATATATTTTCTGGTAGACTGCCATCTTTCCTTATCTGTTCTTATTCAGCTCCAAGACTTGTACTTTTTCTTAATAATGGAGTATAACGGTGCATTATTACAAGGTCAAGCAGGGGATGCCCGGCGTGAATAAAAGGTATAAAGATTTTAACACATATCTTCGCAGCACTTATGGCTGCAGGGTTCAAAAAATTACGGTGGATGCCGGGTTCACATGCCCTAACCGGGACGGCAGCCTGTCCACAGAAGGCTGCATTTATTGTAACCCAAAAGGGTCGGGAACAGGTGCTCATAAAAAAGGACTTTCAATTACCGAACAGCTGCTGGCCGGAAAAAGAGCTCTCTATAAAAAATACAAAGCAAAAAAATTCATTGCTTATTTCCAGGCATTTACAAATACATATGCGCCGGTGGAAACGCTTCGACAGGTTTACAGTGAAGCGCTTACCGTGGAAGATATAACCGGGCTTTCCATAGGCACTCGTCCGGATTGTGTGAACAAAGACATCCTCAACCTTTTGGAAGGATACTCTGCTGACGGCAATCTTATATGGATCGAATACGGCCTCCAAACAGCCTCTGATACAACGCTGGAACTGATAAACCGGGGCCATGATTTACAATGTTTTAAAAATGCTGTCATGGCTACAAAAAACCGGGACATAAAAATATGTGCCCATGTCATCCTCGGTCTGCCCGGCGAACAGCGGCATCACATGCTCGAAACTGCTGATATCCTAGCAAATATGGGGATTGACGGTGTAAAAATTCATCTCCTTTATGTGATAAAGGGAACAAAGCTCGAAGATATGTATATCAAAAAACAATACCAGTGCCTTGGCCGGGAGGAGTATGCAGAGCTTGTGTGCGACTTCCTGGAGCTTCTTCCAAAAGAGATTGTAATACAGAGACTGACCGGCGACCCTCACCCCGAAGAGCTTGCGGCACCCCTATGGTCATTAAAGAAAAATGAAACCCTTCTTTTAATCAACAAAATTCTTGAAGAGCGGAATTCATATCAAGGCCAAAAATTTATTCCATCAGATCTTTGACAAGGTCAAGCATAGGCTGTCTCAGGAGGCGCCAAACCGGCTGGAACGCCTTGCCCTCGTCCCATGTAAATTCGGCAATGTCGTATCGTTCGGGAACAATATTAACCTTGTCTTCTTTGCCATATTCTGAAGCAGGGTAGTATTCTATCCAGACCATCCGGTTCGGATCGATATCAAACCGTTTGACAACCATGGTGGCGATATGACCGCCGCAGCTTCTAACAGACATTTTTTGCCCGCCGATATCTGAAACAACAACGATCACGGATTTGAGTATTTTTATGCCGTCCTGTTCTTCATGGGCAAGATCGAAAATACGCAAGTGGCATTTTCCGCTGGCAAGGCGAAGCTTCCCCCCCCAGCCGTCCCATATGAATATGTCGTCGTAGATAAGCATACTACCTCTAATTAATTTTTAATCATATTGACACACAATGCCCCAAATATGTATACCCAGTTTCACACAAACAAAAGAAGAGGGTTTCATAAAAGGGGTAAATTATACTAAAAATGGATTCGAATGACAATAACAAGATGGTAAAACGGCTTTATGCAGGCGACAAAGAGGTCATCCTGATCGGCACCGCCCATGTCTCAAGAGAAAGTGCTGAACTGGTTTCCAGGGTAATTCTTGAGGAAAAACCGGATTCGGTCTGCGTGGAGCTTTGTGAGTCAAGGTACCAGTCAATACAGCAAAAAGAACTCTGGCAGGATACAAATATTATCAAAATTATCAGGGAGAAAAAGGCATTTCTCCTTTTATCAAAGCTGCTGCTCGCATCATTCCAAAAAAAGCTGGCAAACAAATTCGATATTAAGCCTGGAGAAGAGATGATAAGGGCAATCCAGGCAGGTAAAGATGTGAACGCCTCAATTCTTCCTGTTGACAGGGATATCAGGATCACACTTTCAAGAAGCTGGCGCATTATGGGGCTTTGGGAAAAAGCAAAGCTCCTTTTTCAGTTCCTGGGTGCTGCAGGTGATGTGGATGATATCAGCGAAGAAGACATTGAAAAAATGAAACAAGAAGACATGCTCCAGTCTATCCTGTCTGATGTTGAAAAATCACATCCTGTTTTAAGAAAAATTTTAATTGATGAACGAGACATGTACATGGCTCAAAAAATCAAAGATACCCCCGGCAAAAAAACGGTGGCAGTTGCAGGTGCAGGTCATTTACCGGGAATTATAAAACATTGGGAAACCGATATCGATTTAGGACCCCTTGAAGAATTGCCGCCCGGAAGCAAGCTGGCACGTATTATTAAGTGGGCGATCCCCGCAGCTATTATCGGCCTTTTTGTCCTCGGTTTTTTACAGGGCGGACCGGATACAGGAAAGGATATGATCAAATGGTGGTTTCTGGCCAACGGCATTCTTGCAGGAATCGGCGCTTTGATCGCCCTTGCTCACCCTCTTACCATACTTACTGCAATCCTGGCAGCACCACTCACGTCTCTTAATCCAATGATCGCGGCAGGCTGGGTTTCAGGAATGACAGAGGCCTTTCTTCGTAAACCAAAGGTCAGGGATTTTGAAAATCTTGCAGAGGATATTCTATCCCTGAAGGGTTTCTGGAGAAACAGTGTAACACGAATACTTCTGGTGGTCGTCCTTACGAATATCGGGAGTGTTATCGGAACTATAGTTGCATTTCCGCTTATTTTATCCGTTGTATAAAAAAAGTAATTGTATTCATTCTCAATCCTTTGAAGATGATTTTTCAAGGTCGATCATTCGTAGGTCACCGGCATGTTTACATATGCTGTACTTTTTGATGGATTGAATGCTGATCAGTATATATTTCATTTTTGCGATCTGTTTCTGTAAATTGGAAAGATAGATATAGTTATTATGCTCTTTATCAATGCCCATCAGCATAATATCTGCATAACCCTGTATAACTTGGAGCGGCTGGCATAAGGCATGGCTGACAGAACCTGCAAGTTCCATAACACCCTTCATGCGCTCTTTTTCAAGCTCATTTTGATTGGCCAGCTTGCCCGAGAAATGATAGAAACTTTCCATCATTTCATAATAGGAAACCGCCTCTTTAATCTCCTTTTTCAATGCATCCTCATCCCATGGTTTTTGGAGAAATCGGTAAACATTTCCCTTGTTTATTGCTGAAATCGCCACCTGAGCGTCAGGATAACCGGTCATAACCATTCGAACGGTATCCGGCCGTATTTTTTTTACTTTTTCGAGAAAATCCGTCCCCTGCATTTCAGGCATCCGCTGGTCGGATATCACCACCGCAGGCTTTATTTCGTCAATTTTATCAAGTGCTTTTTGCGCAGATTCAAATGTTATGCATGTAAAAGGTTCATTCCTTATAACGCGTTTAAATGCATCCAGGATTTTCGGCTCATCATCCACATACAGAATGCGACTATTCATGGTTTTCTCCCCCTTTTCATGAAAAAGTACTGTCGGCGGCTATGTGTTAACGTCTATTGCAGAAATATTCGAAAAAATCAGGGTGAATGATTTCCGAATAATTTTGGTGGCCTCTGCTTGGTTTAAACTGAACTGTTATTTAGAAAAAAAATTTTTGGATTCCATGCTGCTGAACTTTACTGAATTCGGGTAATTTTTAGGTTGTAGTCTAATATAACTTGACTGGAATGTCAATCTCAGTTGCCTGTTAACGAATGACCGCCACGGTTCTCTTATACTGTTTCCCATTCTCCAGTGTATAGATTTTTTTTACGATTTTCAGTCGATCCTCTGAAAACAGCCTTATACATTCAGGGTAGAGCTCCCATTCGAGTTGCAGCCCTTTTTCCTTTATGGTATCCAGCGTATCCTCTTTCGTGATGTCAAAGGCTCTCTGCCCGATAATAGGCCCGGAATCCTCTCCGTAATCGACAAAATGAACCGTGCATCCGCCCACCTTGCACCCGTATCTGAACGTATCGCCGTATCCGTCAACACCCGGAAAAGACGGTAAAAGCGCCGGGTGTATATTCATTATTTTCGGTTTGTCAGGATCTGTGTTAACGCGGTCAATAAAATAGGGAGTGAGGTTCCGCATGAAACCGGCAAGTATAAGAATATCAAAAGGATAGTCTTTGATTTTATCAAGAATACCTGCCTCAGCCGCTGCCCTTGTATATAGAAAAGCCTTTATCCTCTCCGGATTGTCTTTGTCTGAAAAGATCGACTGTTTCTTAAGGATATCTTGAAAGTCAAAATCAAAAGGTATTTTCACCTTTTCAGGTGATGTTTTACAGTTTCTGATAATGGACGCATAATCCACGACAAAAGACGGTATGCCATGCTTTTGAGCTCTTTGAAGCCCTTTTGCCTCGGGATTGTCAGTACCGACAAAAACTATGCTGCCGTTAATTTTCCCTAATTCACAGGAATCGATGACAGCCTGAAGATTTGTACCTCCACCTGATATGAGCGCACCTATTCTGATTTTATTTTCCATTGTTTCATTTTCCATGGCTTTCTTCTCCTTTAATATACCTGTTTATCCTTATTATTTGATTTTTTGCAATTTTTTTTTGAAAACATCTCAAAATATGCTATTAGACTATAGCCTGATTTTATTATTCGCTTTAAGGAGCCGTCATGTTCTCAGTTCGATGTATTATGTTTTCAGCAATGATGCTTCTGGCTATTGCCGGTTATGTTAATGCTGAAACAGACAATTGCAAAATTCTTGATGAGGATATAACCGACACCTATGAAGGAGACTGTGAAGACGGTCTTGCTCATGGAAAAGGAAAGGCCTCGGGCCGGGACTCGTATGAAGGGGAGTTCAAAAACGGCCGGCAGCACGGCGAGGGCACTTATACATGGTTCGGCGGTGATGTTTTCTCCGGCAGTTGGACGGAAGGGAAAAGGAACGGCTGGGGAACATTGAAACGCCCGGACGGTGCCTATTATGAAGGTGAATGGAAAGACGGCATGCGCCATGGTAATGGAATGTATAAATGGTCAAACAGTGCTCACTATGAGGGTGAATGGAAGGAAGATGAAAGATGGGGCGTGGGAGTCTTTTATGGATCCGACGGTTCATACTACAAGGGCGAATGGGAAAACGGGATGCAGCACGGAAAAGGTATGTATAAGTGGCCGAACGGCACCTACTTTAACGGTGAATGGAAAAACGGCAAGCAGGTGAATGAAGCTAAAGTAACCATGCCGATAACCCTGGGTCAGCATGTTTATGATATTATTGAAGCAGAAAAGAAAAAAACCGGCGAAAATGCATCTGCAGTTGTCAAAAGAGCGATTCTGCTGCTTAAAAAAAATGACGCCGATAAACCAAAACAAAAGAAAAAATAATAAATTCTCCTCAAAGGGTGTCCTATGAAAAACCTAAAAAAATGGCTTATCATCTTTATTGTAATTTTTCATATATTGTTAATCGGTTATCTGATTCCTACATTCAGGCTCCTCGACTCTTTCGTGGATTTTTGGTGGTTTGATTCACTGGGATACAAAGGATTTTTCATTCAAAGGCTCCTTTATCGGTATGCTGTATTCTCCGGCGTTGCCATACTGTTCTTTTTCATTTTTATCATCAATTTCAAGCTGTCATCACGTCTCTTCAGCAATAAGACAGAAGAAAAAAATGAAAAACAACCCGGCAGACTGATGAAGCTGATTAAGGCCGGCTCCGGCAAGTTGTATATTCCTGTCTCCCTGATACTTGCCCTGTTGATTGCCATACCATTTTATGAAGAGTGGGAAAAAGCATTGCTCTTTTTTTTCGGCCAAAAAACCGGTGTCAGTGATCCGTTGTTTGGAAAAGACCTCGGGTATTATCTGTTTTCATATCCCATTTATACACTGGTACAAAACGAGCTGTTCACCGCTTTTCTGCTGCTTTTTCTGGCAATAGCGCTCCTCTATTTTTTTGAAAGCCGGCTCACCGGCAGCAATAACCGGAAAATGACCGGAGGCGCCAAAACACACACAGCGATTCTTTTTGCAGTCACCGCCGCGCTTCTAATATGGGGTTATCTTCTGCAGCGTCATGCCCTTCTCTATACGATAAGTCATCAACCGCTCTTTTCTGGCCCGGGTTTCTCAGAAATGTGGATCAAACTCCCGTTTATCTGGATGGCAGCTATTTTCCTGGCCGGTGCATCTTTTGCCTTAATCATCTACACGACCAGAAAAAAAGGCCTTAAAACCGTGATCTTTACCATCGCAGGCTTCCTGACTGCCATATGGGGCATTCATTCTCAATATCTTATAGAACTTGCAGATAAATATTATATAAAACCAAATGAAATGATCCGGGAAAAACCGTACATAGAGGCAAACATCAACGCCACCCTGAAGGCATATGGCCTTGACAAGGTTAACACGCTCCAATATTCGGCTATCTCAAGCGGGTATAAGCTGACAGACAATTATGTTATAGACAGGCTGAGAAATATTCCGGTATGGGACAGAAACCTTTTAGATGATGTCTATAAACAGCTTCAGGGCATACATCCTTATTACGAATTCCCGAGCGTGGACGTTGACAGATATACGGTTTCAGGTCGTTATCAACAGGTATATCTCGGCGCCCGGGAGTTGGATACAAACAATCTTCCCGACTATGCCAAAACCTGGCCGAACAGACACATGCAGTATACACACGGTTACGGCGTTGTGATGACGCCGGCGGTACAGAGCGGTGATGAGTCCACCACCTGGTTTATCCACAACATGCCGGTCGATTCGGATTTTGGTTTTGAAGTGAAACAGCCCGGCATATACTTTGGGTTAGGCCATTATGAATATGCGATTGCACCCAATGACATCGGTGAAATCGATCATCCCGACAACGACAAAAATGTTATGTCTGATTATAAAGGCAGCGGTGGCATACAGGTCTCTTCTTTCTTCCGCAAACTTATTCTTTGGGTCTATTTCAATGACCGTAATATCTTTTTTACATCCAAAACAAACAAAGACAGCAAGATACTTTTTAAAAGAAATATTATTGATCGCATCAAAACCGTTACACCGTTTTTCCTTCTGGACAGCGACCCGTATTTAGTTGTTACCTCAAAAGGTCTCTTCTGGATACAGGATGCCTATACCGTATCCGGTTATTATCCGAATGCCCGGTATTACGACCAACAATACAACTACATCCGGAATCCTGTTAAAATCATTGTGGATGCATACAATGGAAACATCGATTATTATGTCACAACACCTGACGAACCGATCATAAAGGCATACGGCAAAATATATCCCGGTCTTCTAAAGCCCCTGGATAAAATGCCTTCAGAACTGAAAACGCATCTCAGGTATCCGAAAGATCTCTTCGAAGTGCAGCTCAATATGTACGGGGAATACCACCAGACAGATCCTGAAACATTTTACCGTAGAGCTGACAGCTGGGATATCCCGAAATTAGTGAAAGAAGACCAGGTTGTTCCCTCAAAGCCCTATTATCTGACCCTTAACATTTTAGACAAGCAAACCGACGAGTTCCTTTTGCTGAGCCCTCTCAGTCCTTCAGGCCGCAGCAATCTAAGGGCGCTTGCCATTGCAGGGTGTGACGGGGACAACTATGGAAAGCTATTCATGTACAACTTTCCAAAAGGAAAACAGATTTACGGCCCGTCACAGATTAACACTCTGATTGACCAGGATACCGAAATCTCTCAACAGCTAACCCTCTGGGACCAGGCCGGCTCGGAAGTGATACGCGGCAGGATGATCATCCTGCCTGTTGGAAACTTTATGCTGTATATTCAGCCGGTTTATTTAAGTTCAGACACCCGCCTTAAAATACCTGAATTAAAGCGTCTGATTGTCAGCCAGGGAGACATCGCTGTAATGGATATATCCCTTGAACAAGCGCTCGTAAAACTTGAAAACAGGCTTAAAAACAGGATGGAACTTAAGGAAAAACGTTTCCCGTCAAAAAACAAAGCAGAGGAAAATCAAGAAAACAAACCAAAAATTAAACCAGAAGGCAATCAAGAAGACAAAGCAGACCATAAATCAGAAATAGAGGATGAAAAACCTGCAGCCCCGAATTCTAAGGCAGGACCCCCCAAAATAATTTAATACATTGCCGGAAGCCGAATGGTTAACCGACAATTCAATAAATACGAATTACAGGAGGCGGCCATGTCACAAAATGAACTTGAAGCCATAAAAAAACAGGCATTAGCGGATTTTGCAAGTTTTGTTAACCCCCAAAAAGCGCGTGTTCTGAAAAATGCCGGGCTGGATATCATTGAAGGAAAGCGTGAGGGCGCGTTAGTCTGGGATATTACCGGCAAAAAATATGTCGACTGCATCACTTCTGCAGGATCATTCAACGTGGGCCGCAGAAATCCTGAAATTGTCGAAGCTTTAAAAAACGCCCTGGATGACTACGACCTCGGCGGATTCCTGATGTGCAGCCGGCAAAAAGCCGAGCTTGCAAAAAAACTGGCTGAAATCACACCCGGCGACCTGCATTATGTCATGTTCGGATGCGGCGGTGGTGAAGCCAATGATTTTGCCATAAAGCTCGCGCGCGGATTTACACTAAATACAGATATCATTTCAACCGTAAAGGCCTATCACGGCCATACCGGCTTTGCCCTTGCCGCCATTGGGCGGGACGAATATAAAAAACCCTTCTTTCCTATGGTGCCGGGCTTTGCACAGGTCCCCTTTAACGATCTTGAAGCCGTAAAGACTGCCATCACAGACAAAACCGCAGCCATAATGATCGAACCGGTTCAGGGGGAAGGCGGAATCTTTCCGGCCACCGAAGAATACATGAAAGGCCTGAGGAAGCTTTGTGATGAAAACGACATTCTTCTAATCTTTGATGAAATACAAACCGGTTTCGGCCGAACCGGAAAAATGTTCTGCTGCGAACATTTCGGCGTCGTGCCGGATATCATGACAATTGCCAAGTCCCTCGGCGGCGCTCTCTACCCAATATCCGCCACCATCTACCGGGAAGAGCTCAATGATTTTGTGATGACACATGCATTTACTCACCTTTCAACTTTCGGCGGATCAGACCTGGGATGCATTGTAGGGCTTGCCACCATTGACTACCTCATAAGGAACAAGGTCCCGGAGCATGCCGCTCTGATGGGTGAGCGCTTTCAACAGGGTTTTGACGCATTTTTAAAAAAATATCCCGGCCTTCTGGTGGAAGTCCGTCGCAAAGGGCTGATGATGGGCCTTCAGTACACCAATGATTCCATTGGTCCGCGCATGAGTTTTCAACTGGCCCAGAATGGTGTCATGGCCATCTATACCGGAAACGAACCGTCTGTAATGCGGCTGATGCCGGTTCTTGAAATCCAGCCGGACCAGGTCGACTTTGTTCTCGATGCTTTGGACAAATCCATGGCTGAGATCATGAAGCAGGGCGGGATAGAAGTATATTAATTTTCTTAAGTGGAGGATCTTTCATTATGGCGACATTAGAAGAAATCATGGAAGCGGTAGAAGACTTTAAGGAACAGTGCAACAGCAACAAGCGACTGCGGCGAATGCAGCGGGACTGGACCAAAGTGATTCATTACAAGACCATCGACACCGACGACTTATTTACATCTACTATAAAAGAGGGTGAAGTAATTAAGAATGAGGCCGGTGCCGTCGGCACACCCGATGTTGTGATAGAGTGCGACAGCGAAACCATGTGCAATATGTTCTGGGGCGACATCAATCCAACCCAGAAATATCTAAGAGGGGAAATAAAGGTAAAGGGAAGCCAGGAAGATGTAATGAGAATCGATGCCATAACCGCAATCATCTGGCCGGAGGTATGATATGTCGATCATCGACGATATCCTTGCCGAAAAAGACCATGAAAAGATACGGCGGGAAACAGAAACCAATTACCGGGAATATATCAACCCGTTTGCCCTGAGGATGTTAAAAAATGCAAGTCTCGACATTATCGAAGGAAAACGTGAAGGCGCCTGTGTTTATGACGTATCAGGAGAAAAATATATCGACTGTGTCACCGGCGCCGGAATCTTCAATGTGGGCAGGCGCAACACGGAAATAGTTGACGGTCTCAAAAAAGCCATGGATGTTTACGACATGGGCGGATGGATCAGTATCATCCGGGAACGGGCTCTGCTGGCCAAAAAGCTGGCGGAAATAACCCCGGGAGACCTCAAATTTTCACTTTTCTGCTGCGGCGGCGGTGAAGCGATTGAAGTCGCAATCAAGCTCGCCCGCGCCCACACCGACAAAACCGACATTGTCTGCATGGAAAACGGCTATCACGGGGTGACCGGTTTTGCCCTGCCGGCCACCGGCCGTGATGTTTACAAAACTCCTTTTGAACCGCTGACACCGGGCTACAGCCACGTGCAGTTCAACAATATTGAAGCAGTCACAGCCGCCATTACGGAAAATACCGCTGCTGTCCTGTTGGAGCCGATCCAGGGCGAAGGCGGCATTCTGCCTGCTGATGACGATTACCTGGTGAAACTCCGACAGGTCTGTGATGAACACGAAATCCTGCTGATCTTTGATGAAGTGCAGACCGGTTTAGGGAGGACCGGCAAAATGTTCTGCGCCGAGCACAGCGGTGTGACGCCTGATATTATGGTTCTGGCAAAATCGCTTTCAGGAGGAATGTACCCCATTTCCTGTACAATATTCACGGAAGAAATAAGCGATTTTCTCATGGCCCATCCGTTTACGATCATCAACTCGTTTGGCGGAACATCACTGGCATGCCTGGCAGCCCTTGCAACCATCGAATACATTGAAAAAAACGATCTTCCGGGCCAGGCGGAAAAAATGGGCGACCGCTTCATGTCAGGGCTTGTTATCCTGAAAGAAAAATACCCTGATTTAGTCCTGGATGTCCGCGGACGGGGTCTTATGCTGGGAATGGAATTTCCCGAAGACAGCATCGGCCCGCGCATGGCCTTTCAGCTAAGGCAGAACGGTGTAATATCGATTTATACATTCAACAATCCGAGAATCATCCGGATAATGCCGACCCTGGTCATTACTGAAGATGAGGTCGATTTTGTTTTAAATGCATTCGACCTGTCACTAAAGGAAATAAGTGCCCAGGAGGAAAGGATGGCAAAGACAAAATCTGAAACCTGAAAACCCGAAACCCGAAACTCACCCGAAACTCGATTGGAGTGATCTATGACACAGCTTAGAAGAGAAATTAAACTGCGTACGGTAGTCTCCACCGGTGCAGGCATGGCGCTTGCCACCGTGAACTACGTCTCCTTTATCGAACTTGCCAGCTACCTGACCGGCAACTCCGCCTGGATCGCCATTCTCACATCCGGCATCATGGCGGTTATGGCAGGAGCCTGCTTTTCGGAACTGAACTCCATGTATCCGACTGCGGCAGGTATAAAACTCTTCATCGAAAAGGCGTTTTCAGAGCCGGTCGCCATTATCATCGCCGGTACTTATATCATGGGTCAGCTCTCTATCGTGGGCGCTGAAGTCTATATTCTGTCCCAGGCCATCACATATAAATTTACTTTTGTCCATCCGGGTGTCTGGGCAGCCCTTTTCGGTGCCGTTCTTTTGTTTCTTAATATAAGGGGCATAAAAATTGCCGGAACTGTCCAGGATGTCATTGCTTACGCCATGTTTGTCGGCCTGATACTGATATCTATCTACGGGTTCTACAGTATCGATTTTAAAATTCCAGACCCTTTCATGTGCGGCAGCATGGACGGCTTTATCCAGGCTGTTGCCATCGGCATAGCCTGTTTTATAGCATTTGAGTGGGTGATCACTATATCGGAGGAAGTGACGGACATTAAAATGGTTCCCAGGGGGATGATGATCTCCCTTGGCGTGCTTGCTATTGTATACGCTCTTTTTTCCACTGCCATGACTTCTGTTCTCGGTAAGGAAGAACTGGCCTGGGTCCTGACACCGGAAGGGCTTCCGATCCCACATCTTTTATACGGTAAAAAACTCCTGGGCGATTTCGGAATCTATTTCATGATCGTAATGGCGCTTCTGGCATCGCTGACGTCCCTGAATGCCGGCATCATGACCTCATCAAGGTTTGTCTATGCCATGGCCAGGGACTGGTCTCTTCCCAAGTTTATCGCCAGACTGCACCCGAAATATGCGACACCCTGGGTGGCCATGCTGGTTGTAACCGCTTACAGCATCTGCGTTACGGTTTACGGCTTTATGACCCACTATATCCTCTCCATGATTCTCGTTATCGCGGCAACAGAATGCATGATCTACATGGTCATGGCAATATGTGTGATACGCCTCAGGAAAAAACAGCCGGATATGGAAAGAAGTTTTAAAATCAAGGGGGGTAAAACACTTCCGGTAATCGTCATTGTTATCTACGGAATTGTTGCGGGATTCATTCTGTTCGGCCCAGTGAAACCCCAGGATGTCGTGGATCAGCGTATCGCCCTTGGATTTATTACAGGCATCATTACTCTGAACTGCATTTATGTATATGGCGTTTGGCCACGGCTCAGGGCAAAATATCAAAAAATAGCAGACGCCAGAAAACCCAGACGAAGAAGAAGGCCCAAAAAAGCATAATCTATCCGGAGGGGCGGGTTTAAAACCCGCCCCTACTTGCTGCCCCCACAGCATTTTTTATATTTCCGCTCACTTCCACACGGGCAGGGCTCGTTCCGCCCCACCTTTTTGGTATGGCCAAGAGAAAGCCGTTCTTCCTCTTCCCGGCGCTTTTCCCTTTGCTTTATGAGTTGTTTGAATTTGCGGTCAGCGTGTTGAAAAAAGATTTTATATGATTCGCAAAAATGTGATGCCTCCCTGTCTACAGAAAGACGCCTGTCTTTTGTACATCCGCCCCGGCAATACAAAAGCCACTCGCAACTACTGCACTGCTCGGCGAGCTGTGCTTTCATCTTTCCGAATTCAAGCTGTTTTTGTGAATTCAGCATGGCAACCAGGCTATCTTCCATGACAGAGCCGATCCGCCATTTTGGCTCCACAAAAAAATCGCATGCGTACACATCGCCGTTATGCTCAACCACTAGGTACCCGCCACATTCCGGCAGCAATGTGCATTCCGGTGGTTCATAATCAGCGTAGCTGTACAAAAGAGATTCAAAAAACCTGATGGACGTGGTGGGAAGATTATCCTTAAAGTCAGCCAGCCACAGATCAAACAGGGCACATAGGAATCTGCCGTATGGTTCGGGCGAAACAGAAAAAGAAGCCGGGTTTTCAGGATCCAAAGGATCAGGTTCCACACAGGGAATAAACTGCATATACTCAAAACCAATATCCTTCAGGTACTGGTATATTTCTTTTGGATACCTGACAGAGTAGTCATTTACTACGCTCAGCGCATTGACGGATACCCCTTCATCCTGAAGCATCCTTGCTGTATCGGAAACTTTTGCCCAGGTGCCTTTTCCTTTGGCCAGGCGCCGGTATTTGTCATGAACATGTTCCGGTCCGTCAATGGATAAGCCCACCAGGAAGCTGTATTTCCGGAAAAATCGCGCCCATTTTTCATCAATGAGTATCCCGTTGGTCTGAAACCCGTTTCCTACTTCCTGGCCCCGGCCATAACGCTGCATCAGGTCAACAGCCTTCTCATAAAAAGGAATGCCCATGAGGGTCGGCTCGCCCCCCTGCCAGCTGACGGCAACCTGTGAAGGCCCCTGCTGCATCAGCTGTTTTATTATTTCCTCCAGAATGTCTTCGCCCATTCTATATTTATCAGGGCGGTGCTTATCAGAACCTGAAAACAGTTTTGCTTTTTTGCAGTAGAAGCAGTACCTGCAGGCCATGTTGCAGTCAGGACCTGCAGGTTTTACAAGGATGTTGTTGAGTGCTTTTTTTAAAGCCATCCTCCCGGATTCTCCTCCATCTCCTTATCCCACCATGTCATAACGCTTGCCAGTCCCTTTGCTTTATCCGGATACTTGTTGATGACGTTATATGCTTCGCCAGGATCATTTTCCAGGTTGAACAGCAGGGGCAGGGGCCCGTTTGTATAACTGATCAGACTTCCCAGTTTCTTGTTCACCGGCATGGGCCAGGAGTAATGATTGATTGAACGTATATATTTCCAGTTCCCGGCCCGGACACCTTCCAGTTCTCCATGGTGATAGAAAAAGAAATGGTCATGGGGATTGTCCATGTTTTCATTTACCAAGAGCTTTTCAATATTCCTGCCGTCAATAATACGGTCGCCAGGAATAGTCAGGCCTGCCATGGCCAAACACGTGGGAAACAAGTCGATGTTCATTGCCGGCTTTTTGCATACGCTTCCCGCCGGTATATACCCTTCCCTGCAGGCAATAAACGGCACCCGGTGGCCGCCTTCATAACTTTGCCCTTTTCTGCCCCTGAACTCTCCGGGGCTTCCCTGGTACCAGGGACCATTGTCACTGGTGAACATAACAAGGGTGTTGGACTCAAGGTTAAGTTCCTTCAGTGTTTTCAAGATTTCGCCCACACTCCAGTCTATCTCCTCCACCGTATCTCCAAAAACACCGGCCTCGGATTTGTCTTTAAAATCCTCTGATGCAAAAAGAGGCCTGTGCGGAAACGTATGCGCAAAATACAGGAAAAAAGGCTTATCTTTAGATTTTCGAATAAACTGAACAGCCTCTTTTGTATAAAGACCGGTCAGTTTTGTCTGGTCCGTCACTTGTGGCTCCAGTTCTTCTTCGTTCCGATAAAGAGGGAATGGAAGGATATCATTGCTGTGCGGCACGCCGAAATAAAAATCAAACCCATGCTTTACCGGGTTGTGCTCCGGACTTCCCGAATAGTCGCCAAGGTGCCATTTCCCGACCATGCCTGTCCGGTAGTTTTTCATTTTCAGGGCTTCGGCAAGTGTGATTTCATGTTGCGCAATTCCGGTGGCCCCGCCCGACGTGGCTATGTCCAACAAACCCATTTTCCCGGCCAAAAAGCCGGTTTTAATCAGCATACTTTTACCAATCGGCGTATCTTCGGCCATAAGCGGCATGTCAAGATTCATTCGCTTGGGGTATCGTCCTGTCAGCAAACCGGCCCTGGACGGCGTACACACAGAATCACAGGCATGGAAATCCGTAAACCTGACACCTTTTTGGGCCATGCGGTTGATATTGGGTGTTCTAATTGCCTGGCTTCCATAGCAGCCAAGATCGCCATATCCCAAATCATCTGCATTAATAATGATTATATTAGGAGGTGTGCCGGAGTATCCCGCGAGGTTAGCGATGAGATCCCTCTCGTTTTGTATAACATCAGGATGAAGTTTTTTCGAACATGCATACAGCATTGATCCGGCAGAAAGGGTAAGTCCGCCAGCTGCAACTTTTTTTACAAATTCCCTGCGCGTTAATTTTTTTTCCGCCATGCATCCTCCTTTATTGAGATATGTTTTTATTGAATATTCCGCTTGTTCTTAAAAGCAAACTTGTAACCGTGCAAAGTATTGAATATAATAATATTACCAACCAGAACGATCCGGCAGCCCCCAGGGGATATGCTTCTCCCGCAGGATAGGCTTCATAGACAAAAAAATGGAAGATCGACCAGTTAGCGGTCTCACATGCCAGGAAAAAAAGAAGTGAGACAAAAATCGGAATCCTGATGTTCCGGTCATAAAAAAGCCTGTTGCAAAAAAACAGCCAGATAAAACCAACGGCATGCACCGGTATACTCCACTGCCAGGCCGGAATCATTTCAAAACGCCATACATTGATGGGAAAATCAGGGTTCCCGAAAGTGGCTTCTGAAATAACAACAGAACAGGTGTAGAAAATTGCAGCCTGAATAATGCTGCTTTTTTTTATCCTCATGTCATTCACCTTTTTTTTAAATGCCTGAACCCAGACAAACCTCAAACATTTAAATCGAATATTTCTTATTTTGTCAAACATGAATACGGTTTGCCGCTATTGCAGGGCAGACACAGGGGTCTGCCCCTACGTGAACCAAATATTACGGAAAACTGTTGCAGTTGCCCCCCATCCCTGATTAAAATCACCACAACACATAATTCGATTAAATAAAGAAATGAAAAGCCTCTTAAATATCAAGCGTTTGACCCGAACGGTGGCCTTGCTTTTGTTGATGGTCCTGATGGCAGGCCTGCTTGCCATATCCGTATACGGTCTGAGCCTGTCAAAACAGATTGAGACCAGATTTGCCGGCAGAAGATGGCAGGTGCCGTCCAGGGTTTTTTCCGCAGCCATGATGCTTTACCCGGGCCAGCAGCTCGACCGGACGCTTTTTATTGAAAAGTTGAAACGCCTTAATTACCGGCCCGTGAGTACCTATCCTGCCCAAAAAGGGGAAATGAATTTTACAGAAAGCCGCCTTTTGATCTATCTTCACAATGCCGCACTCATGGACGGAGAACGGGAAGGATTCACGGTCTACATTCAGTTTGAAAACAGCCGCATCGAATCAATTCTCAGAATAGATAACGGCGATTCACTTTCCACCCTTGAGCTGGAGCCTGAAGAACTCTCCCTCCTGTTTGGCCCTGACCGGGAAAGAAGGAGGATTGTCTCCATACAAGATATTCCAAAACACTTTATTCACGCGGTTCTTGCAGCCGAAGATGCCAATTTTTATCAGCATCACGGTATTTCCGTTTCCGGGATAATGCGGGCGCTGTATAAAAATCTTCGTGCAGGTGAAGTACTTCAGGGCGGCTCCACCATTACCCAGCAGATGGCCAAAAATTACTTCCTTAAACCGGAAAGGACCATCTCAAGAAAACTGAAAGAGGTCTTGATTTCCCTTGTCATAGAATTGAAATATGAAAAAAACGAAATCCTTGAGATCTATTTTAATGAAATTTATTTTGGGCAAAAAGGGGCCTCGTCCATAAACGGTGCAGGCGAGGCAGCTTATTTTTATTTTGGAAAATCGGTTGCCGACCTGACCCTGGCTGAATCTGCGATGCTTGCCGGCCTGATAAAAGGGCCCAATCTGTATTCACCCTACAAGAATCCCAAAGCAGCCATCTCCCGCAGAAATCATGTACTCAGTGAAATGTCCAGTCACGGCTGGGTTGCTGAAGATGAACTTCCGGCCCTGACGGCAACGCTCCTGAGCCCGACCGGGTTTCGCACATACTCCCGAAGAGCCCCATACTTTATTGACTATTTGCAGAAACAGCTGTCATCGCTTTATTCAAAGGAAGATCTTTCCAGCCTGGGCCTCTCCATTCACACCACCCTTGACACCATGGTCCAGGAGGCTGCCGCAAAAGCGCTTGAAAAAGGACTGACAAAACTTGAAAACCTTATGCCGTCTCTCACAGGACAACCAGACCCAAAATCGGGTCAAGATCCAGGACTGCGGCTGCAGGGAGCGGTCATCGTTATGCAGCCGCGAACCGGCCACATTCTCGCCATGGTTGGGGGCCGGGATTACAGCCGTACGCAGTTCAACCGGGCAACACAGTCTTATCGACAGACCGGCAGCCTGTTTAAACCCTTTGTCTGCCTGAGCGCACTTGACAGCTTCACACCAGCATCTGTTTTTTCAAATGAAGCAAAAGTTTACGCCACGACTGACGGTACATGGGAGCCTAAAAATTACAAGCCGGTGATGGAAATGCAGGTTTCCATGCGCACAGCCCTTGCCAAATCCTATAACCGGGCCATTGTCGACCTGGCCATGCAGACCGGCATCGAAAACATTATTAAAACCGCAGACGCCCTCAAATTGTCTGCCCGGTTAAAGCCCTATCCGTCACTGGCCCTCGGGGCCTTTGAAGCCTCACCCATTGAAATTGCCAGGGCATATTGTACGTTTGCCGCAGACGGCATCCTTCCCTTTCCCCTGGCACTGAAAAACGTAACAAGCAGCAACGGCAATGTTCTGAACCGCCGCCAAATCAGAATCAACCGGGTCATGTCTCCGGCCAAAGCATTTATCATTTCTTCCATGCTTCGCACCGCCGTTGAAGAAGGAACCGGGCGGTCCCTTGGCAATCTAGGCATACAATTCCCTGTTGCCGGCAAAACCGGCACATCCAGCAATTACAGGGATGCGTGGTTTGCCGGGTATACCCCGGATATTCTGGCCCTTGTATGGGTCGGTTTTGACAAAGGAGATTCCATTCATGCTTCCGGGGCCATCGCTGCCCTGCCTGTCTGGGCGGAGCTTCTGAAATCCATCCCCCAGTATGCCTCGGGATCATGGTTCCGCATGCCTCCGGGCGTGGTTGAAAAAACCATCTGCACGGAGTCGGGAATGCTTTCATCCCGGTTCGGGTGCCCTGATGTTAAAGAAGAAGTTTTTCTTGAAGAAAACATACCGGATACTGTATGCCCTATTCATGGTATCCGTCTGTTTGATAATCTTTTAAATAGGTTTAAAAAATTTGCAAAATAAACATCGTATCCTTTTAGCTGTTTTTCTCCTGATTTTATGCCTGGCTGCTGCAGGCTGCAGACCGGCACAAATTACTGTCATGCCGGAACCACCCGAAGAGGCGCCTCCTGAACCCCGCATAACAGAACCATCCTCACGGATACGTGCGGCCCGGGACCTGAATCTAAAAGCTCTCAGCCTTCTCGAGAATCACAAACCAGATGCAGCCATAGACCTTCTTGAACGCTCCATTGCCATAGATCCTTCAAACGGGCAGGCATACTATTATCTTTCCAATGCATGGCTCATGAAAGGAGATCAAAAACAGGCCTATGAATTCAACAGGCTGGCAGAAGAATACATTGAAAATGATGAAGAATGGCACCAGCGAGTCCTGGAACAAAAATCCCTCATTCAAGAACCCGCCCCTACGAATTGATTTCTCCCAGATATGTCTCCCCTGCCAATAAAAACTTGAAATCCCGACCAAACCAATGATAAAATACATTTATTGTTCAAAAATCATCAACAAACTATAAGAGTTGTCAGAAATAGGAATAAAACAATGAATCGTCTCGCATACCATTTCATCATTTTTTGCTCTGCTGCTTTATTGACTTTCGCCTGCAGCCATCAACCAGAAAAACAGCAGGTTGAAACCAAACCGGCCCCTCATAATCAAACAGGCAAATCAATCGAAAAGCCCACCGCCAACCTGGAGCAGGCAAAGATACAGGTGGCCACGCTGCTTGCAGAAAAATATTATGACAACCAAAAAAACCCAAAGGTTCACATTCACATCCTCCCGGCCACAGGCAGCATGAAGAAAGAACCCCACCTTCCGGCATATATCACAAAAGAAATATCAGCCTGTCTTTCAGAAAGCCACCAGTTCAAACTGGTTCCTGAAAACCATCATGATCTGGACTGCATCATCAGCATGGCTGTTTTGGGCAGGGACACATCAAATGGTACAAGGCTTCTCGTATCCATCCTGAAACCCGGGGATAAAATACACGTGTACGCCAAAATCCTGGATATAGATGATATTTTAACCAACCCGGCCTATGCCTCTTTTCAGAAAACAAATGTGCTAAGCTCAGAACAGGAATCATGGCCATTGCTGGTCATTGAGGCTGTAAATGCAGGGGAAGGTTATAATCTGGTGGAAAAAGAATTCAGCGCTACCGTCACACGAAACAACGATATTGATTTAAAGGGATCCTCTGCTGATACAGCTCTTGGCTCACACACCGAGGAGATGATAACAGGCAGCCAAAGTACGACAACGGAAGCCGCTTCTTACAAGGACTACGGCAAGAGTTCCTATTATCCCATGAAACAAAAGGTTAAAATCAACGGCAGGGAGTACAACCTGCCCGGAGACGACATCTTCTTTAATGAAAAGGTTAAACCAGGCTTATTGAAGATCGAAGTCTCTTTTAACGAAGGATACTGGGATGCCAAAGCCAGTCAGCAGCGCGAGGGAAAAAAACATAAAAAATCATTTACATATCGAATGGAAAAAAATAAAAATATTAAAATTCTAACAAAGTTCATTTGCAACCATAGCCAGAAGGGTATTGACGTGAAGGCTTACCGGATGAAATAAGCTTTGATGGCTTCGTAAAGAGACGCATATTATGAAAAAAATCGCTATATTACTAATTCTGCTGGTTATCGGCACACCTGCTGTTGCGCAATATAAAATCGAAATGGTCAACGGTGATTCGATTACCGTTAAATGGTATAAGCTGGATAAGGAAAAAGAGGTTGTTGTATACCAGAAAAAAGGCAAGGTCTCTCAGCTTCCGGCTGCTGATGTGGCAAATATTGTCCGAATTGATCCACCACCACCAAAAGAGGAACCAGGGGAAGAATCATCAGAAATAGGTTTGGGGCCTCACACCATAAAAGTGGAGATTGTGCCGAGCAACCCAAACCCGAATCCAGAACAGGATATTAGGACAAGACAGGCTATTCAGGATGCACAGCGGCAAAATGACGAATGGCGGGCCAGGCAGATATTAAAACAGATGCAAAGAAAAAAAGAGTATGAAAAGAACAGAAAAGAATATGAAAGAAAAAATACCGAATATGCCGAAAAAAACTGCAACCGCCGCAAACAGGATGCTAAAACAGATATGGAGCGTTATGCAGCAAGGCTTGAAAGAGCAAAAGACTATTATTCGGAAATCCGTCGTGAGCCATACTCCTCTTCGACTGCGTCCAGTCATAAAAAAAGTGTGCAGCGCGCCAAAGACAAGGTGGAAAACCTGGAAAGACAATATAATGCTGCAAAGGAAAAGGCTAATGAAACCTGTCCCTGATATCTCCGACGATCTCACCCTTGATATCTTCGCTGCAACCGCATCATAATGCAGAACAATCATTTCCTAAAACGCTTTCTTTTCCCCTCTTTTACAACCGGTTTTCTCATCAGGATCAGCATCGTCACTGCTTCTGCATTCATTTTTTTCGGATATATCTGCATCCCGTTTAAAGTCAGCGGCCAAAGCATGGAACCCACATACCATGATGGTGATGTGAATTGCTGCTGGAAGCCGACTTATCTCTTTTCCAATCCCAAACACCATGATATTGTGACAGTGCGTTTTGCAGGACAAAAGGTCATGCTTCTTAAACGTGTAGTTGCCCTTGAAGGAGAAACAGTGGAGTTTCGAAACGGTGAACTCTTTATAAACGAAAACAGGCTTCATGAGCCATATGTCAAATATCCATGCAACTGGAACCTTGCGCCCCGCACGGTAAAAAAAGAATATGTTTATGTGGTTGGAGACAACCGCAATGTCCCGATCCAAAAGCATGATTTTGGACAGACCCAATTGAAAAGAATCATAGGAGCCCCCTTATGGTAAAAAAGATAATCATCGTTGTCATGATCATCATTGCAGCCATTACAGCAGCAGTGATTCTATTGGAGAGCGAGGAAGATAAAATAAAAAAACGCTTTAAAGCATTTGCCGGGCTTATTGAAAAAAAGCCGGATGAAACAAACCTCATGATGGCTCAAAAAGCACGAAAAATAGGCGCCCTGGTGACTAAACCCTGCATGATTTCAGTACCGGAATATTCAGTGTCCGGAAGCTATACACCCCAAAAAATATCCCGGCAAACAGCAATGGGACGGACCCGCTTTAAGCATTTAACCCTGGAATTTTTTGACTTGTCTGTAAAACTAGTGGATGATAATAATGCTGATGCCAATGTCACAGCAAGAGTCACGGGAAAGCGGCTAAACAACGAACCATTTGAAGGGACCCATGAACTGACATGCCGCTTAAAAAAAATTGAAGGCGAATGGCTCTTTAACCAAGTGGAAGTAGTGGATGTTTTGGAAAAATAGCCACACCGGGCGAACACAGGGGTTCGCCCCTACAAAACCGGGTACAATAAAACCCGTAGGGGCAGGGCCCCATAGGCGCTAAATTATTTTTACCCTGAAAGGGTTGCGGGATATAGCCTGGGGTTTTAACCCCAGGAATTGGAACAAATCCAAAATAAGCCCCAACGGGGCGATGTTCTGAAGAGGACTAACGGCCACAAAAAAAATGATTGCTATTTACAGCTCGAAAAATACAAAATCGAATACGAGTTTAAATATTTGTTGGAATAGATACGTCGCCCCTTCGATGCTTATGACTTTATTTATCTTAGAACCTGGGGTTGAAACCCCAGGCTACATTACTACCCCCCTCCGGGGCATAGATGAAATGCACAAAAATAATTTTCCGCTTATGGGGCAGGCCCCTCTATGCCTGCCCTGTAATCGCCCTTTTCAAAAAGGAGAAAGACCATGACCCAGCACCAGAAACTGCCGTTCCTGCTAAAAGCAGGATATGGAATCGGTGATATCGGCTGCAATATCTTTATTGTAACATGCGGCCTGTTTCTGCTCTTTTTTCTCACCAATGTAATGGGTGTCGAACCTGCTCTGGCAGGCCTGGCACTCCTGATTCCAAAATTGTGGGATGTGTTTTCAGATCCGATCATGGGCGGAATATCGGATGTTACCCGTTCCCGCATGGGCAGAAGGCGCCCTTATCTTCTGGCGGCTTCCATACCTTTTGGGATTATTTTTTTCATTCTGTTTATTGCCCCGCATTATGATTCAGGGTTTTCAAAGGCGCTCCACGTGGGCCTGCTGTTTGCCCTGGGATGCACTGCGTTTACTGTCTTTAATGTCCCCTATTCAAGCATGGTGGCGGAAATGACGGACAATTATAATGAGCGAATGTCCATAACGTCCTTCAGGATGATCGGTTCCTCCATAGGGGTTTTAATTGCCGGCGGCCTTGCCATGCCCCTGGTTGATATGGGCGGAGGCGGAGAGGCCGGATTTCGCTTCATGGGTATTATTTTCGGCGTAGCCATAACCTTCTTTTGTCTCATATGCTTTCGGGCAACACGCACTGCAAGGACCCTTCCGGCCAGTGATAAAATGCCCCCCATAGGTGAACAGATCAAAATCGCCTTTAAAAATACACCGTTCAAGATGCTAATGTCGATGTATGTCTTCCAGTCATTGGCCATGGGAATTCTCATGGCAGGGTTAATCTTTTATATAAAATATGTCATGGGGTTGCCGGAAACCGCCATGGGTATTGTTTTCCCTATCTTAACCGTAACAGCGATTCTCTTTATTCCCCTGTGGGTTAAAATAGGCGTAAAGCTAGGAAAAATAAAAGCCTACACCATCGGGCTGTGCATATTATCCATCATGCTCTTTTCATTATTTTTCACCCAGCCGTCACAATTGAATCTATTCTATTTTCAAGTATTTCTCCTGGGCATCGGTTTTTCAAGCTTTCAATTGTTTCCTTTTTCCATGCTGCCGGACACAGTTGAATTTGATGAGCTCCAGTCAGGCATGAGAAGAGAAGGCATTTTCTCCGGCATCTGGGCAAGCGGTCAAAAAACCGCTTATTCTGTGGGACCCAGCATCGTCGGCTTTGCACTTTCCCTTTCCGGTTTTGAGGCCGCCGACGCATTACAGCCTGAAAGCGTTGCAACAGGCATCAGGGTCGTATTCTGCATCTTTACCTCGGCCATGGTGCTTCTCAGCCTGATTCCTTTTATTAAATACGATTTAACCGAAGAAAAATTTGAAAGCATAAAACAGATGATCAAACAAAAAAGGTAATTAATATGCCCGAAAATATAAGATTTTTTCCCCACTTTTTATCCTATATCTATCTTCTTTTATTCGTATTTTTAGTCTTTCCAGGACCTGCCATCCCGGAGGATTGCCACAACAAACTAAATTCCATATCATCCGGTGACCTTACAGAGCTTCTCCTTGCCGTTGACGGAAATTTTTCTGAAAAAGAGAAAAAAGCTCTTAATAAACAGCAGATAATAAAAGACATATACGCCAAACTCAAAAACGCAGGAATAAAATCCAGCATCATAGAAAAAAAAGAACTGATCAAAACCAATACATTCATAAAAGTACGCATCCACAGCATATTACTCGAAAGGCAGGTCTATTTATGCTCAGCGCAAATCATTCTTCGCCAGCCTTCCCAAAAAGAATGCACCGTTAAGAAACATTCAAACGTGACAACCCTGGCAAAATTCGTCCCGTCTCTCATCAATGACCTCATGAACCAATTGATAAGGGACATAAAATAAACCAACCGCTCATCATCCCGACACTCATTTGTCATCCCGGCGAAGGCCGGGATCCAGTGCCCTATAAATCTTTTTTTATCAGGAATTAGCTGTCACAACATGTTTTTTGCTTGACATCACCAGGCTGAATTGTTAGGAAAAGGTTTTTTAACGCGCACGGGAAACACGGGCGAATAGCTCAGTTGGGAGAGCATCGGCCTTACAAGCCGAGGGTCACAGGTTCAAGCCCTGTTTCGCCCACCATCTTCAAAGTGTGCTTAAAAAATAACTATGCGGGGGGCGTAGTTCAGTTTCGGTTAGAACGCCGGCCTGTCAAGCCGGAGGTCGCGAGTTCAAGTCTCGTCGCTCCCGCCAGTAAATTCAAGGGGTTACACGAAAATGTGACCCCTTTTTTATTTCTATAAAATAAAATTCCAACCCCATTTCCAACCTCTGTGCCACATCCCACACCTGACGTATAGTTATTAAAAAAATTTATAGGCCGTTCTACCATAAGCATGGCGCAGCGTCCTGTTGAACCTGATGTTATTTGTTCATCAATTGTTCCTTCTTCAATCTTTTTATTGTTCTATAAATTTCAAAATGGTGTGAATATACTTTTTTAATTCTAATTTTAAAAATATTGCCTCTCTGAAGTTTCTCTTGTAACAAATGGTCAGTAATTATTATAAGCTTTTGGCCTTTCATTCTATCAGAGCAAATTTCTGCGTTTATTTCCCATTGTTCTTTAATTGCATATTCCGCTTAAATCGGCCACCCATTCCGCTCCATTCCGGCCACCTATTCC
>CAZTYY010000020.1:0-16474 GCA_964617785.1 uncultured Desulfobacterales bacterium
AAACAATTCAGATATCGGCAAAATATCCGAAATTCAAAAATTGGATTATTTGGGGTGAAATTGCGATAATAAAAGAGTGGCAAATGGCAGCAATGTTTAGCAGAAGGAAAATAAAAAGGGAGCTATTTGCGCTAAACATGATAATAAGATCAATATGATTGAAAAAACAGAATATATCAACTATTATGAATTATTTGAAATTCATCCAAAATCCTCTCAAGAAGAGATCAAACACGCATATCGGAAAAAGCTAAAACAATGGCATCCAGATAAAAATATCGATCGAATCAAGGAATCGGAAGAGATTACAAAGGTCTTAAATCACGCGTATTCCGTATTACGTGATGCGGTTCAAAGAAAAAAATATGACCGGATGCTGCGTTTTACGAAGAAAAGAAATATCCATCAGGATATCAATGATGATATTTTCTGGGATAAAGTAGAAAAAGCATCTCCGAGCTTCAAAAAAATCTTTGATAATGTCAAAGACCTTTACTCGCTTTTTAAGGATGCCGTCAAAGGGAATTACAAACTCCATCCTTCATATATCGGTATGATTGGGGGAGGACTGCTTTACTTTATAATCCCTGCTGATTTTATTCCGGATATGATCCCGATTATCGGTTTGTTAGATGATATCGCTGTTTTAACGATGATCAGTAATTCGGTTCAATCAGAATTAAATGAATACCGGAATTGGAAAAAAACTGACCGATCCTGACGCTTCTCAATTAAGATTTGATTAAGTATTTCATTTACAAGATCATTATCAAACATAGACGGCCTCCTGGTCGATACGTTTTTTCAAAAAAGTATTCATTTTTTCGCGGTAATGAACAATATCGACCTTTGTCTTATAGTCATCTTCAAGTTCTTCTTTAATGTGTACCATGTAAAAAAGATCCGGTTTGGTCATTTTGACCACGACATCCACATCGCTGTCCGGTGCAGCCTCTCCTCTGGCAAGAGAGCCAAAAACGCCGATAGCTATGACCCCATAAGCTGCTTCAAACTTCGATTTTCGTTTCTTGAGAACGCCGAGCACTTCGTCAAGACTTAACGTTTTCTCCTTCATATTATCACCTCTGGATGCTATCAATATATAGAGGGGGTGTAAAGAAAAGATCTTATGGCGGTTTTTGATCAAAATAGCATCAGGCAAAACTAAGTATGGGCCATCCCCTGTCCAAAGCTGTTTTCCTTAAGGGCCGGGTGGGTTCCACAACAAACGCATGCCCCACAAGGTCGAGGAGCGGAATATCCGACTGGTGGTTGCCATACGCATAGGATGAATAAAGATCCAGGTTCTCCTGTTCGGCAAGTTTTTCTACCTGAATACGCTTTTCTATATCTATACAAATCCGGCCTTTGGTCTTTCCGGTTAACAGGCCGTTTTTAACTTCAAGATCAGTACAAAGCAGATGGTCAAATCCCAGATCTTCCACAACCGGCCTAAGAAAATACCTGACCGAACCGGATACCAGCACAAGCACATGCCCCTTTTGTCTGTGCTCTTCAACACATGACAAAATATTGCTTGCCAGAAGAGGCTTCATGCAGTCATCATAAAATTCAACGGCATGCATTTCAAATTTTTGAAGCGGCTTTCCCCTATATAGCTTGAGCATCAGCATGCCCATTTTTTCTTCGGAAATTAAATGGCGTTGAAAGAAAACGTTGGCAAACATAATGAAAAGCACAAAACCTAACGTCACTTCATCCCTTTCATAGAGATACCGAATGCCAGGTTTTGCACTTTCAACTGTTAGAAGCGTCTTGTCAAAATCAAAAAATGCGGCAGTTCGTTTCATCTTAAGGTGTCACAATATTAAAATTGCCCTCCGGCTTGTCAAACAAGAGGAAAAAACGCACAAGATCAATACGGCTGCCACTGATTTCAAGGTCGTCAGAAAAAATCGTATCCTTAACCCCTGCCTTGCCAATGGCCATTTTCAAAAAGAGATCATGGGTCACCTTCAACGTGGCATCCGCATCTTTGTCCGGATCAGTCTTTCTGTGATGCAGCACGGAATTTTCGATGGTCAACACATGGCATTCATTGATGTCCGTAAACATAATGTTTACGACAAACTGTTTGCCTTCCGCAGCCGGACCGTTTAACCGCACCGCCATGCTGTCGAATAAACGGGACAGAGGGGTTTGTTTCAACACATCATACATTGCTGCAATTTTAACACCCTTTTTAGGTGCACCATGGCGAAGTTCATGAGCAGCGGTCAGATATACGTTTCGCCATACACCGGATTCTGATTGATAGCCCAACTGGTCATACGTATTGGCCAGAAGCGCTTTTGCCTTGACATTACCTGGCTCCGCAAACACCAGATGATTTAGCACTTCCGCCACCCAGCGGTAATCCCCCTTGTCAAAGGAAGTCTTTGCTTTTGCCAGCACCTGATCGGCGCCGCCCATGTAGTTCACATATCGAATTGCCGAACTTTCCGGCGGCAGAGGATTCAGATTGGCGGGATTGGCATCATACCAACCGAAATACGCCTGATACACCGCCTTTGAGTTGTGCTGCAGCGTGCCATAATATCCCCGGTTGGAAAAAAAGGTACCCAATAACGGTGGAAGTTCGATCTGTTCCGATATTTCACGGGGAGTAAATCCTGCATTGGCAAGCCGAATAGTCTGGTCATGTATGTATTTGTAAAGATCCCGCTGCTTTTTTAAAAAATTGACCACTCGCTCATTGCCCCATATGGGCCAATGGTGGGAAGCAAAATAGATATCCGCATCACCGAACAGCGTAATGGCCTCGTCTATATAGCCGCTCCACTTCAGAGCATCACGAATCTTAGCACCGCGTAATGTATATAGATTGTGCATGTTCCGGGACACAATTTCCGCCCCGCAGAATGCCTTTAAGTCCGGCAGATAAAAGGTCAGTTCTGCCGGTGCTTCCGATTCAGGAGTATATTGAAACACAAATCGAACGCCGTCGATGACCATTTCCTGAGGTGTTCTGTCCACAATTTCTGTAGGCGCCAAAATACCAAATGTTCCAAAGGGCGCCTCTTTACCCAGACCGTCATCCACATGCCCCCGTTCCGAGTTCGAAAGGCGCCTTCCGAACTGGTATCCGGCCCTGCGGCCCATACCGATACCGGCAATGATATTTTCGCTGGTGGCTTCCTCCATAAAGCCTTTGGGTGCAATGATGCGTATGTTTTGTTTCATCGCTTCTTCAGGTGACAGCATACCCAGCACGCCACCGAAGTGATCGATATGACTATGTGTGTAGATCATGGCGACGATAGGCTTGTTCGTCAAATGCTTTCGCGCAAAAGCGATGGCCCTGGATGCCGTTTCCCTGGTCGTCAGTGGATCCACGATAATCCACCCGGTTTTTCCTTCAATAATGGTCATATTGGACAGACAAAGTCCCCGCAGTTGATAGATGCCGTCAGTCACCTTGAACAGGCCATGGATTTTATTCAGCTTTGCCTGACGCCACAGACTGGGATTTACGCTTGAGGGAGCATCGCCCTTAATAAACCCATAGGCACCCATGTCCCATATCACGTCTCCATCCGGGTCACTCACACTCTCTTCCGGATCACTGGCAATCAACCCTTTCCTGCATTCAATAAAAGATTGATTGTCGGTTAACGGAAGCTCATTGTGAACCTTTGCATTCAATTCCGCAGTAATTGCTGTCGGGGCAGTATGCCCATGGATATCCGCATCCGGGGCATATGGAATTTTTTTCGTACAACCGATAATGGCAGCCAGAAAGACAAATATCATGATGACAGCGCTTTTTTTCATACTCAGCTCTCCTTATAAAAATATAATGTTGAATACATTTCGCAAATTCTTATCACAGTCCACCTGAAAATAAAAGCAAGCGCTTTTAAAGAAAAACTGTTTATATTGAAAATTCCTTTTTGATCTGATAGATGAAAATTTTTAAACCTCAATTTATAAACAGGTTACTCATTTTGAAATTGATAAAATCAGCCTACAATAAGTTTAAGTTCCGGGTCACCTCATTTTTTGACTCCATTATCCAGGGCTCACATAACCATTTCACATGCCATATTCCTGAAAAAATTGGCCTTTTGCCTACTATTTTGTTGAAACTGCTCTTCTCTCGTATCGAGATCAACAGAACGCAGTCAGATATGCTGAAAGTGCTGGATGAAGAGGGACATATTGTATTTGTGAACAAACGCAAAAGCAACTTTGGGTTCCTTTTTTCTTATATCCGATTCAAGCAACTGGGGCTCCCTTATCCAACAATTGGTTTTTACTACAAAATATTGGCATGGCAGCCGATAACCCGCATTGTGCGGATAGGCCTTTCCAGCATAGAGTTTATTTTAAAAAACTTCTCACTGCCCGACCCCTTTAAAAGCGGATACATCAGGGAAGAGTTTATTAAAGGGACCTCCGGCTTTCTATCCCTGATTGATGAAAAAAGCTTTTATCGCCGTTTTGTAAAAAAGAAAACCGATCCCCTGCTTTATCTGATCGAGATCCAGCAAACGATAGACACACCTATTTATATCGTGCCGCACCTTATGTTTTTCAGTAAAGCCCCGGAAAAGAAAAATCCATCATTTACCGACATGATCTTCGGCTCTGAAGAAAATCCCGGAAAACTTAGGACCCTTTGGGTTTTGATTAAAAACCCAAAGCAGGTATTTGTTGAAATTTCAGACCCTATCAATCTTGCACAATACCTCAGCAAACCGGAAATTCAAGGCATTGGCGTTGCGCAGAAGAGCCTTGCTCTTAGACGCCACCTTCTGGCGACCATCAACCGCCATCGCCACAGCATCCTGGGGCCTGTTCTGAAGTCAAGGGTTGAGATAAAAGAAAACATTCTGACGCATAACAGAACTCAGAAATTTATCCGGGAATACTCTGAGAGTAAAAAAATTCCCGTTCACCATGTGCAGAAAAAAGCTGATGATTACCTTGATGAAATTGCTGCAAACTATAGTCTTAATTGGATTTATTTGTTTGTCATCACTCTGAAAGTTGTCCTCAAGACACTGTTTGAAGGCATGATAATAGACTACAAAGGACTGGACCGCCTGAGAACTATGGCAAGACACAGCCCCCTCGTGCTGCTACCCTGCCATAAAAGTCATCTCGACTATCTGATCCTGTCATTTATCTTCCACCTCAACCATATGCCCTGCCCCCATATCGCGGCAGGCAAAAACCTGTCATTCTGGCCGTTTGGAACGATTTTCAGAGGTGGCGGAGCATTTTTTCTCCGGCGCACGTTCAAAGACAATCCATTATACTCAAAGATGTTCTCAGAGTATATCCATAAAATTCTGGAAGAAGGATTTAATATCGAATTTTTCATTGAAGGCGGCAGGAGCAGAACCGGCAAGCTCCTGACTCCTAAGCTGGGGCTTTTGTCTGTTATACTCAATTCGTTTATGAACGGCGCTTGCGATGATATTATTTTTGCACCAATATATATCGGATATGACCGGGTCATCGAAGAAAAAGCCTATGTCAATGAAATGCAGGGAGGACAAAAAGAGAAGGAAAATCTCGGACAGGTTATTAAGGCCAGTCGGTTCCTGAAAAAGAGATATGGCAAAGTATATGTCAATTTTAATAAACCGATTTCCCTTAAGGAGTATCTGGATAAGAACAATGCAAATATCAATAACATGACCCCGGAAAAAGTTAAAACACTCTGTATGGATCTTGGGCTGAGGTTCATCAACGATATCAGCAAGGTCTCAGTGGTCACACCTTTCGGCATTGTTTCCGCCGCTATTCTAAACTGCACGAAAAAGCGATTTTCATATGACCTGATCGAGACTTACTTTGAAACCTACCTGACGCACCTGTTATCAACCGATGCCATGCTGTCTGATACGCTTCAACAAACCGATTCCAGTGCTATTTTTAAACAGACCATGGAAGCCTTTGTACAGAGAAAAATAATTGATGCCGCATCAAAACAGAAAGAACTTGATATCACCGGAACCATGTTCAAAATTAACGAAAGTCAGAAATCGAACCTGGAATACTATAAAAACAATGCGATTAACGCCTTTATTCCAGCCGCCTTTACATCGCTTTCCATTCTCGAAGCAGATACATTTCAATTCTGTTCAACAGACCTTCATTCCACTTATGCATTCTTACAGGAAATGTTTTGCCAGGAATTTGCTAATGATTCAAATAAAACAGCCGGATTTTTTGTCCGCAAAACCTTGAAGGCGCTTATCGACAACGATATGCTGACACCCCATATAACACTGCCCGACACATACAACATCACATCCGTCGGCTATCGAAAGCTAAAAGCCTTTTCAAGTTTTCTCACCACATTTTTGGAGTCGTATTTGATTGTACTCAATTTTTATGAGAGATACCCGGAAAATACCGCTACAGAGTCGAAAGACCGTCTGAAAAAAATCCAGTCCATTGGAAACCGGATGTATAAACGCAAAGAAATCGAACGCATTGAAGCGCTTTCAAAAATCAGCTATAAAAATGCAGATACATTTTTTATTTCCGCGGGAATCGGAAAGCCGGAAAATCGGGATAAAACCAGCCTTTATTTAGAAAAAATTCACCATTACTTAACCCTTATTAACCGTTGACCAATATGAAAGCTCTCATTCTTGCAGCTGGTTACGGCACTCGACTTCTCCCTTATACACAACACGTCCCGAAGCCTCTGTTTCCTGTTGGCGACTGCCCTGTTCTCGAAAGAACCATAATTCACCTTTACAGGTCAGGATGCAGCGAAATCATCATCAACACCCATCACCTTCACCAACAAATAGAGGCGTTTATTGCGGAACGGAAATTCCCGATTCCGGTGCATACTCGATTTGAACCCGAAATCCTCGGCACAGGCGGCGCCATTAAAAATACGTCTGACGTCCTAGGGGACAGCCCATTTATGGTGATCAACAGCGATATTATTACAGACATTAACCTCAAAGCCGTATATGATTTCCACCTTAGCCACATCCATCCCGCAACACTTGTTCTGCATGACCATAAAGCGTTCAATACTGTTTCCGTAACAGAAGACAATTTTATTACAGGATTTCATGGTGACTCATCTCCGTCGGACAAAGCTTCATCTCTGCTTGCGTTTACAGGGATACAGGTACTCGATCCCGAATTGACAACCTTAATACCGAGAAACACCTGTTACAGCAGCATAGACCTTTACAAAAATATGATCGCCAAGTACGTAAAAATAAAAGCGTATATTTCAAAAAATCATCTCTGGACGGATATC
This sequence comes from uncultured Desulfobacterales bacterium, assembly GCA_964617785.1. GTDB lineage: Bacteria > Desulfobacterota > Desulfobacteria > Desulfobacterales > SURF-7 > JAFDJC01. Next base: position 7,265 of record CAZTYY010000020.1, read on the forward strand.
GGAACACCTGAAAGCTACAGGGAGGCAACATACCGATTTTCAGTACAGGATGCTTTTAAAACTGCTTTCCCCGAATATTCCGGAGATCCGGTCAACATTTCGCATTTAGCCGGGGACGGTTCCGACCGGCAATGGTTCCGTTTAACCTCGGAAGGCTTTTCCATGGTTATGGCGGATCATGGCATCAGAAAACAATCGTCAGTTACAGAAGTGGATTCATTTATCGCCATCAACCGGCACCTCGCAGCTAAAGGGATATCGGTTCCCGAAATATATCATGCAGAACCCTTTTCCGGCCTTGTCTTTCTCGAAGATCTTGGAAACACTCATCTCCAAAGCCATATTAAGCTTACAAAAGACGGAAACGATATATTGAATGCCTATAAAAGTGTCATTGATAGCCTTGTCCGTATGTCGGTTTCCTGTGCCAAGGATTTCATTCCCGCCTATGCTTATCAGACAGCAGACTATAATCAAAACCTTATTCTTGAAAAGGAGTGCCGTTATTTCGTCGAGGCTTTTTTACAGGGTTATCTGCACCTCGGCATTTCATATGATCGCCTTGAAAACGATTTTCTTTATCTGTCTGAAAAAGCGCTTTCCAATTCATTCATCGGATTCATGCACCGTGATTTTCAGTCTAGAAATATCATGTTTCATAATAATCGATTTTACTTCATCGATTTCCAGGGCGGAAGAATAGGTCCCGTACAATATGACCTTGCTTCACTCCTTCTTGACCCTTACGTTGCCCTGCCCCTTAGACTTCAATCACTTCTTTTGGATTATACTGTCAACAAGCTATCGTCTGTAAAGAATATCGACAAAGAAACATTTTGCAACGGATATATTTATTGCTCACTGACCCGGAACCTGCAGATTCTCGGTGCATTCGGTTATCTCAGTACGGTTAAAGGAAAACCTTTTTTTGAGCAATATATTCCAGCTGCCCTGCAATCATTGCAACACTGTCTTAACAAAACAACCGCACAGGAACTGCTCGAACTAAAATCCGTGCTCAATTCAGTTGTAAATGGACTTTAAATCATGTATGAATCCATTAATTTTGATGGCTTCGTAAAAAGATAGGGTGCAAGGATGTCTTATTTATAAACAGGTGACTGTCTGAACGAAGCGAGTTTCAGATATTTATAAATGAGATATCCTTGCACCGGGTTTTTGAGAAGATACAAAAAAAGGCAAGTAATGATAAAAGTAATGATAAACGGTATGCCTGGAAATGTCGCTGCGGTAATAGCAGCTCACACAATATCTGACGATAGGTTTGAACTGCTGCCCTATTCCTTGACCGGCCCGGAGATTACAGAAGAAATTTATCGCCTTGAAACAATGGATGTTCGGCTCATCCGCCCCGACATCCGGGACAAGGCAACAGAAGATATAAAAAAGGCTCATGGCCGTTTCATTACAGTAGATTATACGCACCCTTCGGCTGTAAATGAAAATGCTGCGTTTTACTGCAGGCAAGGCCTTCCTTTTGTCATGGGGACAACGGGAGGTGACAGAAATCAACTCCTTGAAACAGTGAACAACTCATCAATATCAGCTGTTATTGCACCAAATATGGCCAAGCAGATTGTCGGTTTTCAGGCAATGATGGCATATGCTGCGGAAACATTTCCCGACCTTTTCAAGGGCTACTCCCTTGAGTTAAAAGAAAGCCATCAGAAAGGCAAGGCCGACACCAGTGGAACGGCAAAGGCTATGGTCTCATATTTTAACCAACTCGGAATTCCCTTTACCAGCGAAGACATCATCAAGGAAAGAGATCCCGAAAAACAGAAAAATGATTGGGGTATACCTGAAGAACACCTCAAAGGTCACGGCTGGCACACGTACACATTGACATCTAAAGACAAGACAGCGTTATTCACTTTTTCTCACAACATTAACGGTCGGGATATTTATTCCAACGGCACTCTTGATGCGGTTTTATATATCCACGAACAAGTTAATAAAAAAATCACAGGAAAAGTTTTTACAATGATGAATGTTCTGAAGGGAGATCTTTGACTTTTTTCGAGACTGTCAAGGGCAACCGGTATGTCACTGATGCTGATCTTTTCTTAAAGAAATCACCTGCCGAATGTCGCTTCTTAATTGGTCGGGAATGTTCAGCATTTGGCACCCCATCTCCATGTGATTAAAAAAAAGGTTGTCGATGACCCATTTAACTTTTAACTCTTGTTTTGAAACCATTATTTCCGGCGTTATCCCAACGATATCCTCCAGCAACAGACGATCGCCCTTATAAATTTTTATTGTTTTGTTCTCCTTTAAAAACTTTCTTTCAATAACAAGGCAAACTCCCTCTTCGCTCAGGTTCAGGATGCCGGCTGAAACAGATATATTTTCTGCACTCGGAATGACTATCGTACCCTTTATTGCTTCTTCCGTTGAAAATAAAACCCTAATATATTCTCTTCTCTCTCGTCCGTCAGCATTCATTTTACACTCTTTATAAAATGGTTTATTTTTCTATATATGGGACTATGCCTCCCCGATAATCTTTGAATTTTACAGTGTCATTTATTTCGTTACCGAGAATATCGATAAGGCTGGGAATAGAAGCAAAAGAAGGTTGATGGGTCTCCATCCAATTGTTCAAGGCATCAATAAAAATAATTTTTGCCACAGGCCCCATTACTTTTGCCAGAGATACCTGCATGGCTTGAAGTGATTTAGACATGGGACTTGAATTCAGCAACACTTCAGCTTGCAATCCATTATTGCCCGAGTTCAATCTTGAAGTTTCAACAACTGATACAGGTTTAACTCTTTTAATTTTTTGGCGGTTTTCGATCGCCTGCTTTAGATCATCCTTTATCTGGTTTATCGGCCTTTTTAATCGATTAAGTTTTGATTCAGTATCACAAAAGACGATCAGATAATATTTATCGACCGGTTCATGAATAATGACAATCGATTCTTCGTAATATAGTGACACCTCAGCAAGATCCGAGAATCCCTTATCGCCTGTTGAAAAAATCTTGATCAGCGATTTGGCGATTCTGGCCAGCTTTCCATCCTTGAACACTGCGGGCATGTTTTTTTTCTGTATCCCGCTGTCTCTATTATAAATAAATGCGCCGATAACACCGGGGGCAGAAGTCAATTCTTTAAATATCTGATCCATTTTCCTTTTTTAGGCTGAAATTTTTTTTAAAAAGTCGTCAGCCTTAAACCCTGGCTCAACAGCGATTGCGATCCCGCTGTTTTTATATTTAAACATTATGTAACGAAGATTATTTTCCATTGTTAGCACAATATATCTTAAAATACCACCACTAACCAAGTCATTGAGGTGCTCGGCAAATTTAAGATATGCTGAGGCCCTGCATTTCAACACATTGCCTGATCTTGAATACTTGACAATTAGAGAACCTTTGTCATTAAAAACGACATACTCGATAATGCCACCGGTGTTTTTAAGTATATTTTTCAAACGGACCGATACTGAAACACTTTTTCCGGGTCTGGATTTGGTTATCTCCGCTCTATCCGTCAAAAAAGCGTTAGTCGAATTTTTTTCCAGTTTTTTCAGGCCTTCCATCAGAATATTTTTCAGTGATTGTTTAATTGTGCTCTTCTTGTTTTGGCACCCGTTTTTTATGCTGACATCGGTTCCGTTCCAGCCGACAATTTCATATGCCGCCTCTTCGTTCTTCAATATGCCGGTTTCCGCAGAAACCAGTTCGCCGTTCAAAAAAAACAGCTTCCCTTTTTTTTCTCCCGATGTCAGTAGAAGTGTACAGGTTTTTCTCTCCTTCTCCACTATCTGGAGATACGAAGGAATGCTTATACCGTTAATTTTTCCTTCTATCTCGGAGTTAACCTCTTCAAAAATGCGCTTTATCAGGAATTCAATATTGAGGGGTTTTTCAAAATATCCGGCATAGCCGATGGCATCAATTCTCGCTTTGATCTCTGGTGTGCCAAAAGCAGTCATCACAAAAACAGGGATGTGGGAATCGTTGGAGCGAATGTGGGATAGAAACTCAAATCCGTCCATTACCGGCATGTCAAGCTCTGTTATGACCAAACTTATATCATCTTCGCCAATTATATCTGAGGCTTCCTTTCCGTTTCCTGCTGTCACAATCTCAAGTTCGCCCGAAAAGTCCTTAAGGACACGCTTGAGCATGCCGCATGTTACGGAATCGTTGTCTGCTATTAATATTTTTTTCACGCCCTTAAACCCTTGATGGCTTCTACATCCAATTTATTCTGCGAATCTTCAGATATAAAACAATATTGAAACTATAAAATCGTGTCAAGGTAATTAACAGGCAATTTAACGGTTTTTGAAAACGTTTCCGGTTTGCCGCAAACACCATTTTCTGTGTTCAGGGTATAAAAGCAAATATATACTGGATATAAGGAGCAGGATATCCCTAAATAACAACTGCTTTGCCGAAAAAAAATATCCGGGTTCATCAAAAGAAAAACAGCCGCAATCAAACTCAACGCCCCTGACAAGGTTAATGGAAATCGCAATGCTAAAGGACAGCAAAAGAGTTCCCAAAATAATGGCTGCTGATCTGGGATATATTCCCAAAACCAGAGCTGCCCCGGAAAACAATTCCAGGTAAGGCAAAACAATCGCAATGAGGTTTATGGAATATTCGGGAAACAGGTAATACCCGTAAATAATTTTGGCAAAATGAGCGGGAGCTATAATCTTGTTAATTGACGCAAAAATGAAAATCCCACCGAGAACAAATCTAACCGCAAGTTCAAGACGGTTATCAGCAAGAAGCGCCTTCATCCGATTACTCAACAGGGAAACCCTCCTTTTCCCATCCAATCATGCCGTCAATATAGACCTTGATATTCTCATAACCGGCATCTTTTAAGTATTGTGCCAGCTTATGGCTGTCGGCACATTCTCTTCCCGAGCAATATGTGATAATGAACCGGTCCGGAGGGTGTGTGTCAAAAAAATTGTCAATCAGTTCATCAAACTGATTAACCGGAAAGGATACGGCGCCAGGTATATGGGCCTCATTATAGCTGGATACTGCTCTTGCATCGACAAAAACAGCTTCTTTTGCATCAAAAAAGTCCTTGGCGATTCCGGAATCCGTTATTTCAATTTCACGCTCAACCAAATCGCCTTTTACTCCGGCTGATATAGCGCCCTTTGAAGTATTCCAGCTGCCGAACAGGGCTATTCCTTTTGGAGAAATAAAATTGACAGTAAAAGCCACTGTAATAGAAATGCTTAATAGTATGGCGAGTTCATTTGCAATATGTTTGTATGACATTATCAGTTCGAGCTATCAGGTGTTGAGCGCATAAAAACTTATCGTTTGTCCTTGAATTTTAATATTATTTCATCTTTACCGATCATTCCAAGTTCCTGCCTGGCAACATTTTCGATAAAAACAGGATCATTCTTCAGCCGTTCCACTTTTCGATACAATTTTAAATTTTCTGACTCAAGATCACGTGCCTGTTCAACAAGCTCGGCCTTTTCCTTGTTCAAACGTTTCAAATCGAAGAATCCGTTATCACCGGAAATGATCATAACCAGAAGTGGAAAAAGAAACAGAACTGAAACGCCTATAATTATGTTCTTCCTTGACACTACCTGCCATCCTCGCCTTTTTTGAAAGTATTTAAAACATATTTCAGTTCAGGGCTTTTTACAAGAAAAGAAAATAAAATGTACAGAAAAAAACCAAGAATAACGCTGCCCGAAAGTCCTGACAGGTTTTCCCAAAACGTCCCCTCGTCCGGAATAATCCGACCTGACAATGCCCAGACTACAACGCCCATTAGCACGGCACATACAAAAGAACGTAAAACTGAAAAGCATATGTTTTTCCACCCAAGAGCACCGAGCCGCGTCTTCAAAACGCGAATGAGCATTCCAAAATTCAGCATTGATGCCAGAGACGTTGCAAGAGCAAGCCCCCCGTGCCCGAGCGGCCACATTAGTGAAATGCCCAGCATAATGTTCACGGCAATGGATATTGTTGCCATTTTAACCGGCGTTTTTGTGTCGGAGAGTGCATAAAAGGTTGAGACAACAATCCTCACTGCTGAAAACGCCCATAAACCCACGCCATAGCATAAAACCGCATAAGCGGTCAGCTGTGCAGCCTCAACATTAAAATTCCCTCTCTGAAAAAGAATCTTAATAATCGGCTCTCTCAACACAATGAGCCCAGCCATGGAAGGGAGGGTGATAAAAAAAATCAGACGCATGGCATAGGCAAACGTCTCTTTTACGGATGCATAGTCTTTTTCAGCAGCCTGTCTTGAGATGATAGGCATCAAAGCCGTGGCGGTTGATATGGCAAAAATCCCCAAAGGAAATTGCACTAGCCTGTCAGCATAATAGAGATACGATATGCTGCCTTCCTTCAGAAATGACGCCAAGAGGGTTCCGACCAGAATATTTACCTGATAGACTCCCGCGCCAAATACAGCCGGAAGCATGAGCTTTCCGATTTTTTTTAAGCCGGGATGATAAAATGATGCTTTTTCCCAGAAATAAAATCCTTTTTTAACAAGAAAAGGAAGTTGAAGCAGTAATTGAAGAACCCCTCCTGCAAGAACACCGAACGCCAGCACCAGAACAGGATCCGGCATTTCCGAAGAGATCAAATATACCGAAGCAATCATCGCCAGGTTCAAAAAAACAGGAGCAAGGGCAGGAGCGGCAAAATGACCGAGTACATTCAGGATTCCCATACAAAGAGCGACAAGACATATAAAAAAAACATAAGGGAACATTATCCGTGTCAGCAGCACTGTTAGCGCATGCTTCTCCGGCGAATTGCTGAATCCCGGTGCAATTACATGCACAATAATCGGAGCAAGAAGAATACCGACTATTATCACGACCACAAGCAGTACGGCCAAAAGACGCAATGCAGACCGCGCCATTTGAAAGGCTTCATCCTTTCCGTTTTTTTTCAAATGTTCCGTAAATACGGGGATAAATGCGATACTAAGAGAGCCTTCGGCAAACAATCTTCTGAGCAGATTCGGGATTCTAAAAGCAACAAAAAAAGCATCGGTACTGAACCCGGCCCCGAAATACCTGGCAATCACCATATCCCTGATAAAACCAAGTATCCTGCTTAATAATGTAGCCAGGCCGACTATTCCGGCTGCCTTTGTTACTTTTTTATTCTCAGACATAAAAAAATATGTTCATCAAAACCTGACCATCAATAAGAATTCATTATAATTTATGATATTGGATCTAGCACATGGGTTATTGAATTGCAAAAACAAAGTTTACGTCCCAACAAAAAAATGCTTTTAAACACTATGGCGGTTAACTATTTTTTACGATATATGATTTAAAAAATTATATTTTTTCTCTACGTCTTATTTATATTGACTTTACGTCATTTTTACTATTTATATATTTCGTACGATTTCTCTTGACAGAGCAGCTCCGGGGACTTGGAAAACATGACATACAGAATATATATATTTGGCAACAAGGCATCGTTTATCTGTCCGAAATGCAAAAAATCAAAAACCGTAAATGTTAAAAAGTATAAAAAGACTAATAAAAAAGTTAGGGTGAACTGCAAGTGCCCCTGTGGCCATTCGTTTGAAGCACTTTTAGAAAGAAGAAATTATCGCAGAAAGGAGATCGCACTTCCCGGTATCTTCAGTCGCTCTCTTAAAACAATCGGAATTGAAAAAGGGAATATTGTGATTATGGATCTTTCACGTGCCGGCCTGAAATTCAAATCACATGTTAAAGCTGAGTTCAGAATCGGTGACAGGCTTTGTATTGATTTTCATCTGAATGACAAAGAGAAATCTTTCATCAAGAAGGAAGCTGTCATCAGAAATATCAGCCCTGATTTACTGATAGGTACACAATTCAACGCAACCGATTTTTACGGAAAAATCGGTGCATATCTTTTTGATTAGCTTCTTAGGGATGGTAAATATATTCTGCAGACACTGATGATGAATAAGATAAATTAAAAATGCTTTTCAAAATCTGATGAATTGATGCGCCTGTCAGGTATTCAATAAGCGGTATCTTTTCTTTTTTTGGATAGACCGTAGAAATCTCACCTTCTATTCCCCCCAGTCGTCCGGCCCATTCCACCGCATCTTCAAGATTGCCCAACCGGTCCACGAGTCCAATGGTTTTGGCTTCTTCTCCGGTATAAATACGACCATCGGCAAGCAGCTTGACCTTTTCCATGTCCATGCTTCTTCCTTCTGAAACATCCTTAACAAACTGCATATGAATTTTGTCCACGAAATCCGTTAGGATTATTTCTTCCTCTTTTGTCATTTCCCTGACAGGCGATCCCATGTCCTTGAATTGCCCGCTTTTGACAACAACAGGTTTCAGTCCGATCTTATTAAAAATCTCCTGAAAATTGGTATAACCCATTATCACACCGATGCTGCCGGTTACAGTGCCAGGATTTGCAATAATCCCGCTTGTTCCCGATGCAATATAGTAGCCGCCTGATGCCGCAACCGCCCCCATTGATGCGATGACATTTTTTTCCTTAACCGTTTTTCTGACCTCGCGGTATATTTCCTGGGAAGGCCCTACCCCGCCGCCGGGAGAATTGATCCGCAAAACCACTGCCTTTATTGATTCGTCTTCTCTATATTCTTTGAGTTGCTGAAGAATATCTTTTGATTCAACAACAACACCCGTTATTTCGATGACCCCCACTTTATCCCCTGAAATAAAATTAATGCCGCTAGTGCCGATGGTCAAAAGAAGTGACATGAACAGCACGGTGCCTGATATGATGGCAGAAAAAATAAGAATAAAGAAAAGAAAAGGATGTCTTCTGGAAAACATGGGCGCCCTCTCATTGAAAATTAAACGCCGGAGAATAAATTCTCCGGCGCTCGTACTCTATTTGGAATCAGCTGAAAAATTCAAGTACTAACCGGTCTCTTTGTCATCCGGTTCCACAGATGTTTCCCCAGGCAATTCATCTGGTTTTTCGCCTGGGTCCTCTTTTGGTTCTGGGGCCTGATCGACTGCCTCAATTTCTTCAGTTGCTTCAGTTGCTTCAATTACTTCGGTTTCTTCGGCCTGATCGGCTGCCTCAATTTCTTCAGTTGCTTCAATTACTTCGGTTTCTTCAGCTTGATCGGCTGCTTTGACCTCTTCACTAACTTCGGTATCTTCAGCCACTTCGGTATCTTCAGCATTCGCAGACTTGCCGTTTA
>CAZTYY010000020.1:16574-27424 GCA_964617785.1 uncultured Desulfobacterales bacterium
ACTTCGGTATCTTCAGCCACTTCGGTATCTTCAGCATTCGCAGACTTGCCGTTTATCTTTTCCTGAAGGTTTTCTCGAAGTATTTCACCAAATGAAGATGTTGTCGATTTCATATTGCTCAAATAATCTTTCAGCATGCTTTCTTCATCATCCATAGCAAGCCTTTTGATGGACAATCCGATCCTTCTTTCTTCGGTGTTGACATTCATAACCCTTGTTGTCAGTTCATCACCAACTTTATACATATCAACCGGCGTCTTTATTTTTTCCTTACTGATTTCTGAAACATGCACAAGTCCCTCAACACCTTCTTCCAATTCAAGGAAAACGCCAAAATCTGTAATATTGGTTACGGCTCCAGTTGCTTCCGACCCGACCTTAAAACGCTCGCTCACTGTTTTCCACGGGTCCGGCAACAATTGCTTAACGCCAAGAGAGAACCGCTCGTTTCCCTTGTCAATATCAAGAACAATGGCCTGAACAACATCTCCCTTTTTATAGACTTCGCTCGGATGCTTGATACGTTTTGTCCATGAAATATCCGAGATGTGAATCAACCCGTCAATATCATCATCAATACCAATGAAAAGTCCGAAATCGGTAATGTTTTTAATCCTGCCTTCTATGGTCGTTCCGATGGGATATTTATCACTGATGACTTCCCACGGATTTGGGTATGCCTGTTTCATTCCCAGGGATATCCGCCTGTTTTCAGCTTTCATGTCCAGCACAACCGCCTCTATGGTGTCGCCCGCCGTAACAACCTTGGATGGATGCCTGACCTTCCTTGTCCAGGACATTTCCGAAACATGAATCAAACCTTCAACCCCTTCTTCCAACTCAACAAATGCGCCGTAATCGGTCAAGCTGACGACGATACCTGTAATCCGTGAGCCGATGGCATATTTTTCCATGGCCGTAGACCAAGGGTCGACGGTAAGCTGTTTTTTGCCGAGCGAAACTTTTTCTTTTTCCAGGTCAAACGAAAGGATCTTAACTTCAATATTATCTCCCACTGAAAAAAGTTCTGACGGATGTTTGACGCGACCCCATGAAATATCGGTGATATGAAGCAGACCGTCAACACCGCCCAGGTCAACAAAAACACCATATTCGGTAATATTTTTAACAATGCCTTCCATGACCTGGCCATCTTTAAGGGCCTCCATAGTGGTGGCTCTCTGTGATTCGCGTTCACTCTCCAGAATCACACGCCTTGAAAGGACAATGTTATTTCTTTTCCGGTTATATTTCAAAATTTTGAACTTTAAGGTCTGACCGACAAGCTCATCGAGGTTTCGAATGGGGCGCAGATCTGCCTGCGAACCGGGCAGAAATGCCTGAAGCCCGACATCAACTGAGAAACCGCCTTTTACACGGCTTGTAATTTCTCCATCTATGGTGTCTTCAGCATCGTATATTTCCCTGATCTTTTCCCATACTTTTACCTTGGCCGCTTTCTCCTTGGAAAGTACGACGCTCTCATCTTCCTCATCCCAGAATTCGATCATGACTTCTACGTCGTCATTCAGCTTGACATTTACGTTTCCATCTTCATCTTTGAATTCATCGATAGCAATCTGTCCTTCTGATTTATATCCGATGTCAACAAGAACATGATCTTTGTCAACGGCAATTATTTTTCCTTTGACAACTTCACCTTCTGCGAATCTCTTAATGCTTTCTTCATAGAGATTCATGAGCTCTTCCATGCTTTCTTCGCCGGCTGGATCACTGCCTGTTGCCTGATTGTCTACGGCTGGCGCCTTACTGTCTTCAGCTTTAGAGCCGGACTGTTCAAGCTCTGCCGCATCAGGCGATTCGTTTTCGTTAAAATCTTCGTTTGAATTGTTTTCCATGAATTAAATAATCCCCCTTACACTATTTTTTTTGTTTCGCCTTCTTTCAAAAGCGAAACAACGTGCTTAGATATCAGAAGCGCTAAAAAAAAACAATGATTAATTATTTTTTTTATCAATTAACGGGACAGGATTGAAACTTTTTATATATATGTCATCATTTTATCAACAACTTCCGAGGCTGAAAGTGGTGTCGAGTCTATCAATATGGCTTCTTTTGCCGGTTTAAGCGGAGCAATATTCCGTGTACTGTCATTTTTATCACGCTTTAGGATGTCCTTTTCGATCTCAGCAAGTGTCTGCGTCGATTTATCTTTCATTTCATGATAGCGTCTCTTGGCACGGTCCTCGGCTGCGGCATCAAGATAAAATTTCACATCAGCATCAGGAAAAACAACAGTACCCATATCACGACCTTCAAAAACAGCACATTTATCTTTGCCGAGCTGTCGCTGAAGATTAAAAAGAAAATCTCTTACAACCTGCTTTGCTGAAACAGCAGATGCCATCATAGTAATTTCAGGGGTTCGTATGAAGTCGGATATATTTTTCCCATTAGACATCAGCAACAGGCCCTTCTGTTCTAAAACAAATCTAAGATCAAGAGTCTCACAAAGCGTCCTGAGGCCCTCTTCATCATCCGCTCCCACACCCTCTTTTATCACCTCTAACGCTACCCCCCTGTATAAGGCTCCTGTATCGACATATATGTAACCAAGCTGTTCTGAAAGCATTTTACTAACGGTTGTTTTGCCTGCGCCTGCAGGCCCATCTATTGTGATAAGAAGTTTTTTCATTGCTAACGTCCCATTTCCATTATTACATCCTCCAGAGCCCTGACAAACCGCTCATTTTCCTCGGCAAGGCCTGCATTAACTCTGATATATTCCGGATAACCATAAGATGTCATAGATCTGACAATCACACCTTTCCGAAGCATCCGTTCAAATACTTCATCGGCATCCATTGCCATATCGATGAGCAAAAAATTAGTTTGTGTATGAAAAAACTTAAGTCCGATACGCTCAATCTCATTGTATAAATATTCGATACCTGAATGTATAAGCGTTAACGTCTCTTCGAAAAATTCATCGTCATCAAGAGCTGCAACCGCTGCAACCTGGGCCAGCGAATTGGCATTAAAAGGCTGCCGGATCCTGTGGAGCACTTCTGCAATCTGTTCGGCCATCACACCGTATCCGATTCTAAGTCCGGCAAGACCGTATACTTTGGAAAAAGTCCGAAGTGTCACCACCATACCCCCTGATTTCACAAAATCTATGCTGTTGAGCGCATCACTGTCCCGGACAAATTCAACATACGCTTCATCAACCACAACAATAATGTCGAGAGGCACGGCCTTAAAAAATCTTTTGAAATCGTCTGCTGCAATTGCAGTCCCTGTTGGATTGTTTGGATTCGTCAAGAAAATCAACCGTGTTCTTTCGGTTATTTTTTCCTTTATCAGGTTCAGATTCAGGTGAAGAGATGCCGTCAGTGGTGCCGTAACCGCAATCCCACCCGAAGCTCTAACCATTATTTCATACATTAGAAATGAAGGGAACGGCATAATCGCCTCATCTCCCGGGGTTATAAAAGCCCGTGTCAGCATTCCGATAACTTCATCGGACCCGTTTCCCAAAACAATATTCTCCGGTTTTACCCCTAACTTGCCTGACAGTTTTTGAGTCAGATAATATCCGCTGCCTTCAGGATATCGATTCAGTTGTCCCAGCGCTTTGGAGATGGCCTCAACTGCTCTTGGAGATGTGCCCAGGGGATTTTCATTGGATGCAAGTTTTATTGAATCCTTAATGCCGTACTCCCTTTCAAGCTCCTCAATCGGTTTCCCAGGTGAATACGGCTTAATTGATGAAATAAATTCAGGTATTATAAGTTTCATATCATCACCATTACTTTTAATAACAAACTCATTTGCTGTTGATTTCGTCAAATTTTTGACACATATCACCATCAAGCAGCTAGGGTTTTATGATCTTTTGATTTGTATTATTTTTTATATTCAATTAGTTGTAGATTGTAATACCTTTGGCACAATATTCGCTTTACTTAATAATTAAACTAAAAAACAAACGAGAAGCACTACAAACGTCAATAATATAACGGCAGGAACAATGAATAAAAAAAACAACCAACTAATCTGGAAAAGCATCGCAAAAGAGATAACAGACAAAAAATGTATTCAGTCTGCGATCAAAATCGATCAAAAACCCCGGATCGATATTATCGGCATCATCCGCAGCAAAATGGATGACAATCCAACCGACTGAAATTAGAGGGTTGTTATTCCATTATTTTTTCTATATCACCTGCCTCACAAATTACTATTTCCGAATTAAACACCTGGGAAATATATAGCTTGTCATCCCAGATAAACGCTGTGGAAGCGGCGCTGATCTGACCCCCATCATCAACATATATCGCCTTCATATGCTTCTCAGGTTCATCTTCATCCGGGTTTATCAAAAAAACCACAGAGGGGGAGTGTTTTTCTTTGTTCATTTCATGCCTGAGAAAAGCGATATCATCAAAGTGTACCACCACCAGCAAATAGTTTTTAAACGGCATGATATTATCCGGTCCTTTAAACCCCAGAATTTTCCTCCCTTTTCCAAGAGTGCCGTCATCATTGCGCTGATATTCCATCAGGCAGTCACTTCTGGTTGCCGTGACAAAAACTCTGCTATCCCTGGCAAGAATACCGTTAGCATATGACAAGCCCGAAGCAACCACAGACCATTTATTCTGTTCCGGTGAATAGCGCACGATTTCAGATGTTTCTCTTTTTAAATAGACATCGAGCATGCCTCGCTTATCGTTGGTTGCATAAATCTCGCCATTCGGAAGAACGGACAAGTCGTTGGGCGACCAGAGATGAATTTTATCTTCAAAAAGCGCTTCAAACCTCAACTCATTATCCATTACCTCATAAACGGCAATGGCGTTTTCATCCTGTTTTGAATGACTGTGGGGGTCATGAAGAATCACATATAACAATGTTTTTCCATTAGCTCGGCGTATATCCATGCCATGCGGCTTAAAGGCGGACAGTGATTCCGGTTCCCCTGTTCTTTTTAAAAACGACGAATAGCCTGTTTTAAGAATAAAATAGTAAATATCACCTGACGGCGCAGGCCCCCTTCTCTCATGTGAAGAAATCAGCAATCTGGGAGTATCATGCCATTTATCAAGAACAAAATCCTCAGGACCGTCAGCTACACTTACAGAGTAACAGTTACGCTGATATTTGTATTCCGGCAAAGGCGCATTGAAACCACAGGAAAAAAGAGAGCATAACATCATCAATGCGGTAAATAATCCAAATATTTCCCTTGAAAAATATTTTTTATTAAAAACGAATTTTTTCATTTGCCACCTTATCATAATTCAACTTGACGTACTTATCATTTTCAACTAACTCATATTCTTGTTTTTCATGAATGACAATAAAAAAATATGTCTTTAAGCTTGAAATTGTACTTTAAAAACTGATATCTATTCCTACTCTAAAAATGAAGATTATTATTTTGACAAACAAAGCAGCTTTATTCATCATCAGCACCATTATACTGTTATTGTGCTGCCCGGCTACAGCAGCAGAAAGCAGCTGGCAACTTACTCTGAACAAAAACGGGGTGGCTGTTTATACAAAACCGGCTAAAGGCTCTGTCTTTGATGAATTTAAAGGGGTCGTTATTATCGATGCCAACATAGATATACTGGAAATGATACTTCGCGATATCCCGGCCTTCCCTTTATGGATAAGCGGTTGTAAGGCGTCCCCGATTATTGAAGAAATAGATAGCAACAACTATATTTTTTATTTTGTTCAGGGGTTGCCCTGGCCTTTGAACGACAGGGATACAGCCATGAAGGCAAAAGCCGATTTCGACAGAAAAAACGGTTACTATTCGGTAAACTTTCATTCCATTAATGACAAGAGAATTCCTGTAAAAAATGACCTGATAAGAATGAAGATGGAAGGCGGGTTTATTTTAAAGCGCATCGATAACAACCATACAATGGTAACATTTTTCATAAAAGCCTATCCCGGCGGGTCCATACCGGGCATCATTGCCAACATCTTCAGCAGGGAAATCCCTTACGAAACACTTTTGAGCATGAAAAATATTGCCCAAAAATATAGGGGTCAACTCTTCATTCTTGACAGAAAGCAGACTGGAAATGTCAAGAATGAAGAGCTGACCCCCGCTAACCAGTCAAATTCAAACTCCCCTGAACATAACCCTCAAGATCGATAGCAACATAAAGAAAACCGAGCGCCTTTAGCTGTTCTGTAATGTATTCCCGGGCGTCCCGGTCAACTATTTTTTCAAATTCTTCTTGATCAATCTCGACCCTAGCAACATCGCCATGATGCCTTACCCGGCAGATTCGGAAACCGGAAGCCAGAAGGACGGCTTCGGCCTTTTCTATCATTTTCAGGAGATTGACATTAATAGGCGTATTGAATGGAATTCTTGTTGCCAGGCAAGCCATGGCCGGTTTGTCCCAGTTGGGGAGCGACATTTGTTTTGCCAAGGTCCTTATCATTTGTTTGTCAAAACCGGCCTCCGCAAGCGGGGCATGTATTCCCATTTCTTTTGCAGCTGCAATACCCGGCCTGTAGTCATTAAGATCATCTATATTCACGCCATGGGCAATCTCTTTAATGCCAAGTTTATCTGATATTTTTCGAAAATCAGAGAAGATAATTTGTTTGCATATGCGGCAACGATCCTTTGTATTTTTCAAAAATTCGCCATCAGCCATGATACCCGAATGGCTTATGATATGATTTACTCCCAGCTGTTTTGCAAGTGCTGCCGCATTATCCGCCTCCCATTTGCTGCACACAGCCGATATAGCCGTCACACACGTCATACGGTCTTTTAAAACCTCTTTTGCAGCAGCCAGCAACAGGGTGCTGTCAATGCCGCCTGAAAACGCCACAAGAAGTGAATCAAAACGTTCAAGTATGGCAAAAAGCTCTGCTTTTTTGGCTGCGACACCAGTAGTTTCCATAACCCCTCCTTAGTTCTGAAACCGACTGAAAGCTTCCTCGGCTTCTCTAATCATTCGATCGAAAAGTTCCTTAAGGGTCGGAATGTCATGGTTAAGCCCTACGCCCTGGCCTAAGGCTACGATGCCGGCATCAAGCTCGCCTTCGCCATAAAGTCTCCTTGTATTATCGCCGGAAATAACGGTTAACAGTTCGGCAAGGTCTGCACCTGTCGCTTCTTTTTCAGCACATGTTTTTGCTGCTTCATTTATCCAGACGCGGTGGGTCGCGCCAATGGAGCGCATAACAAGCATGGTATCCAGCTCCGTGGCATCAATCAGCGCCTTTTTCAAATTGTCATGAATGGGACATTCCTTTGTCATCAGCAATCGTGTGCCTATGATCACGCCTGACGCACCCAAAGACATTACCGCAGCCAACCCTCTGCCGTCCGACACTCCCCCTCCCCCGATAACCGGAAGATTCACGGCATCCTTAACCGCAGGAACCAGTACCATTGTCCCGATATCAAGTTTCCCTGTGGCACCACCGTTTTCATAACCCACAACCGTCACCATATCCGCGCCCATCTTTTCAACTTTCTGCGCGTATCTTATCCCCACGCATTTATGTATCCAGGTCATTCCCGCATCTTTAAACCTCCCGCATAGTTCAACGGGAGCAGAGTGACCTGATGTCTCAACAATCTTGACCCCTTTTTCAACCAGCACATCCACATAATCATCATTATCTATGGGACGCATGCTCGGAAACAGATTAATATTTACGGCAAATGGTTGATCCGTCCGTTCATTTATTCTGTCTATGGCCTCTGCAAACTCTTCGCGTGACTCGTAAATAGCCGATGCCAGTACACCCAGTCCACCGGCATTTGAAATGTCAGCAACAAAATCGGCAGTTGAAATAGACATCATGGTTCCACCAACAATCGGGTATTTTATTCCCAGTTTTTCCGTTAATTCTGTTTTAAACATGATTTTTCCTTTCCATTATTTTATTCTAAAATATTATCTGATAATTCCTGAAATTGTCATCAGAATAACACTCCTAACAAAAATAACAAAAAACTCAAATCCTTTTTTACATACAATAAAAAAATGGCCTGGGTTGGTTCTTAATCCCAGGCCATTTTTTATTTTAATGCCTATCGGCTATTTGCTCAGATTGCTTATAAAACACCCGCCGCCTCCACCGCCTCCTCCATTGGTACCCGCCGGTGTTTCAAATCCGGTATCGATCATGCCCGGCCCGCAAGGGTCGACAATAGTGCCGTTTGAGTCGTCAAGGTCTCTATCACCCCGCATGCCATCTTTAAAGTGAAGGGTAATCTCATTCCCGCTGATAACAGCACCGGTTTCTGTTTCACCGTCATATAAAAATTCGTACCAATGATCAGCGCCATTATCCGGAGTCCTTCCGAATTTATAATACGTATTCACAATCGCACTTGCCGGAAGAATGATTTTTACCGTAGTGCTGCCGCCGACACTGATACCGCTTACGGTAAAACTAAAGAAGCCATATGGAAATTCCACACCATCCGGCGCAGGATATATGGTTGAGCCACTGGCGGAGTTGCTGTAGTTACTGATGGTTGTATTTGACTCTGATTCAAAAGTCACAATGCCCTGATCGTTATAGGTGTCAACAGATTTTACATTAGGCTGTTCTGAATCGGCTATGCCATCATTATTTCTGTCAACAATATCCGACGGCGGATCTTCAACAACAATATCATCATCGTCATCATCATCGTCGTCACCATAGTCACCATCACATATATAAAATGAAATCGTCCCATTTGTCAGATAGTCAGGTAGTATACCGTTTACCACAGGATCTCCTGGAAATGTTCCGCAAATGATTTCATCATTAGCGTCAAATGTAGGCATCATTGCTCTAATATCCAAGGGGGGCTTTCCTGTATTACCAAAAAGCAGATTGAAATCTATTCTAAATGTTTCTGTTTCATCGCTCTGGCGAGATCCGGTAAAAGTACCAGTGCTGGTTCCTCCTGCTGAATTTATAGTATAGGAACCGTTTATGTTGGAACCAACAATTGTGCCTGTTAATTCTGCAGTACCCCAGTTCCATGACGGCTCTCCGGTATTACCATCAACTGAAAAATAAAGTGTCCCATCTGAAGCAACATATCCCTCATCTTCCCATCTATAATAAAAAGGAAAATTTGATTCGCTGGAACAATCAGATTCAATCTCAATATTTGGAATGTTACCATCCAGGTCTTCCTCCATTCCGATGCAAAGGGTTTTTCCGGAATCATCATCAAAGGTTAGTCCCCAGTATGATTTTGTTCTAGAAAGGACAGCGGGACGATTACCATTAATGGAAGATTTTATTTCATTCAAATACGATAGCATTGATTTCATATCTATTTCTGCATCAGAAGATCCAAAATAGAATAGATCATTTGCCTGGTCGTCAGATTCAGCTGCTATAAAATTAAAAGCCTCCTCAGATGTTGTAATACTGTTAACAAATGCAACTCTTGCATCATCAAGTAAAGCCGTACCAGTCCCTGAACCATAAAGTTTTAAAAAGTCCGGGTAATAATCTAAAAACTCTTGAATATTATGGATGAAATCTTGAGTCGTATGCCATTCTAATTCATTCGTGTCGAGATCAAGATTATAGGCACTGATAAACGAAAGATAAAATTTGAGGAAATATAAAGATGATTTATATAAAAGAACGTCTCCGTAGTCAACTTCAACTGCGGCATCGCCTGTTTCCGTAGCGGTCAACGTGACAATTGTACTTGTAGTATAATTAATACTGTTAAGATTGCCTATTGCCCCATCTACCTCGACAATTAAATGGTCGACTAGAAAGTCTTGAACATCTTTTCCGTCAGGCGCGTTACCCGGGGCATCGCCAGGCGTGTCGCCAGGCAGGTTATAACTTCCATCCGGATTTGAAGGAGGATCATTAAAAGGACTTTCTTCTAAGCTGTCAAAAGCATTTCGTGTAATACCATAAGCTTCAAGCATATCCCTTATTGTTTCTATTTCACTACCTGACCCTGATTCCAGAACAAATGCAGGAAGCCGTGTAACGGCATAAAAAAGGTTTGCCTCTTGATCTGAAGGATTTGAAGTCACTGCTTCTTCAAATTCAGCGTTTGCACTGCAAATGCCGGTATAAGTCGGCTCGCCGTTGGGTGAAGACCCACTGTGAAAAAGTTGTGACCGTCCGGTGGCGACATCGCTAATCGCCATGGATGGAAATCCAAATAACAAAACCGTCAACAATAGCAAGTTAAATCTACTTATTGTTTTAATCATAACAACCGGCCCTCCCCTAAATTGAAAACCCTCTGTAACTATATTCCATTTTGTCTATCAAACTGGTTTTAAAAATATATCTGTTGTTATTCTTTTTCCTTTTAAAAATTCATTTGAAGCCTCTAATGAATAATTATCACTTGCGGTTATTCTTGATGTTTTAAGGAATGCTTTAAGTTTATTAGTCGTTAATGTCCTCTCTCCTGACTTCACCATGACATTGTCTGAAAATTCCATTATCATCTCTTTAATTTTAATTTTACATAATCCTGCTGATATTGAGGTTGCAATTGAGTCATCATTATAAATCTCCAAAAAAACCGGCGTCATAATGATTGATGTATATCTTCTTTTTTTTACAGGTGTAAACTTGTTTTCTTTAAACACTTCCTCAAAATCTGCAAATTGATATTCTGCAGATTCTTTATCATTAAACTTCCCTCTATAAAGCTTAATATTGACATTCTCGAATTTTGCTTCGTTCATCAGGCCGAACCTGAAAAAACCGATTTTCTTTTTCTGAGTTCTGAACCGGTCAGCTTTTATTGAAATCGCTTTTTGTCCTCTGTGATAGATTTCATAATTCATTCCAGTCATTTCGTTCTTTGGGCCAGGATATTTATTATTCGGGAATTGATTACT
>CAZTYY010000021.1:0-17484 GCA_964617785.1 uncultured Desulfobacterales bacterium
ACGCATTTCGAACAAACCCATGCCGTAGCCTATTGCATCAGATTTTATCAGAAACACTAATACAAAATTTTATTAATAATTATGACTACTATCGTTTATTGATAATTTTTTGTTCAATTTTTTTCAAACTACAACTTTTAAAAACAATTTCAGTTCGAATGCAGTACTTTCAGTTTTGCGTCAATCAACTGGCCATGGGAAAGGCGTAATAAAGTTGATAGTTTATGCATTAAATAGTTCTCATATTTATCCATTTTTTCATCTACAAAAACAATCTGCCAAAGACTTTCAATTATTTTTATTTTTTCTTCATTCGAATAATTCTCATTAATTTTTTTAGCAAACTGCCAGTAATCAATGCTGTCATTCAATTCCTTTTTAGCTTCTGCGATCAGCTCATCAGCATGCTCTGGGGATAAACCATATTTTGATTTTAAAATCAGAAGAATCGTTTCCATCTCTTCTTGGGTAAAGGATTCATCAATCTGAGCCATTTCCAAAAATAAAGCACAGGTTGCCACCTGAATATCATGTCCAGAATTTTGTTCATCCTGTTCCACCCCCTGATCAATCGGTTTACTAAAAAAACGTTTTATCATATTCAGCATTCTTCACTCTCCTCATGGTGATGTGATTTCGACAACCTTCCTTCTTGAAAAATATATTTGAATTTTATTATATGATCTTTTCATCTTTTGAAAGAATATTCGTTTAATATTTTGAAGTGAGATCCTGTAAGGAAGATGCTTGTATCTCTTCGCTATCTGTTCGAAGAAGCACCATATAACCACCATTACCACAGCGACGCTCTAAATATCGACCAGCAGGGGTGTTATCTCGAATTGGAGCCACAATCTCAATAAAATCTGTACCAATTTGGTAGAAGGCCGTTTTCCAAACCAAAGAAATCGACTTGTGGATCAGAATAACAGTGCTCGATTTTAAGAATGTGGGAAAAATCCTCGATAACTGGTTGAAGCTTGTCTGCAACCAGGCAAATTTGGCGTATTGTAAATGACATGATCACCTCCTCAATATACAGACCCTGCCAGATGCGATCATTACCATCCTTTCCATTATTAGTGGATGCAATTGATTCATTTTTCAAAGAGCAACAACCGGATTTAAGTTGGATAGCATAACGAGGTAATCTTTTTTACCCTCTGAACATGTACAAAAATCCTATCTCAATAAATTGTGTGACGCCTGAAGGATCAAATCATTCCGATATTCAGTGACATATTGCTGGTTTGTGAGGAAGAAAAACTTCTTGGTGGGACCTTTTTTGTTGTAGATGGTTGCAATCTTCCCTATGTTATGCACATTACTTGTACACATTGAATAGAATCCGATTGACAGCACACAAACTTGATGTATAAAATATTTGAAACGTGTTTGTTGTTTGTGAAACTCACACACAACAGTAACACACATGCGGATGTAGCAGATTTTGATTGAATTTAAATTATAATAAAATTCAGCAGGTTTATTTTTTGGAAAATCTGAAAAAATCATCAGGAAATCTGTATTGAAGGAAATATAACGTTATCACCAGGAAGAGGGTAGAAGATGGAATTAAACGGCGGCGATGTGATTGCAAAAGTGTTAAAGGATTATCGTATCTCTAATGTCTTCACTCTGAGCGGCGGCCATATTTCTCCCATTTTGGTTGGATGTAAAAGAGCAGGTATTAATGTTGTTGATGTGCGTGACGAAGCTAACGCAGTCTTTGCAGCAGATGCAACAGCTCGCATTACAGGCATTCCAGGTGTTGCCGTTGTCACAGCTGGTCCCGGTGTCACCAATACGATTACCGCACTCAAAAACGCTCAGATGGCTCAGTCGCCGTTAGTATTATTTGGAGGGGCTGCGGCTACGGTGATTAAAGGTCGAGGATCCCTTCAGGACATAGATCAAATATCATTGCTGAAGTCTACTGTTAAGTTTGCTGTTACCGTAAATCGCAACTGTGATATTGTCCCAGCCATTGAGCATGCTTTTGAGGCTGCAAAGTCAGGCATTCCCGGACCGGTTTTTGTGGAGTGCCCAATCGATATTCTATACGATGAAAAGATGGTCCGGTTATGGTATGAGGCTTCCGGTAACGAACCGCCATCAAAAAATTTAAAAAGCAGGACATTTCAATTTTATATCCATCGGCATCTCGATAAAATATTCGAATGTGACCTCGACACGATGGAACCTGAACCACTCAGTGTAACAATACCGGAGTCAGACACTGCAAAAGTGGACAAGGCTGTCAGACTGTTGAGCGCTGCAGAAAAACCGGTTCTTCTTGTAGGGAGTCAGGCGATGCTTTGTTCAGACAGTGTTGATGATCTGTCCAAAGCTGTCACTTCTCTTGGCATACCGATCTATCTGGCTGGTATGGCAAGAGGATTACTTGGCGCGACATCATCTCTCCAGATGAGACATCATCGCAAGAAAGCTCTAAAGAATGCAGATCTTGTGATAATCGCTGGAATGCCATGCGATTTTCGTTTGGATTATGGCAGGGCTATCAATTCAAAGGCTAAATTGATATCGATTAACCGAAGTAAAACAGACTTGACAATGAATCGAAAACCGGAACTCGGTATTCTTGCAGATCCCTGTCAGTTTCTTTGCAATTTGGCAAAACATCAGTTCAGCAAACCAGCTGATTGGAAAAGGTGGATAGAATTGCTCAGGACATCGGATGAAGAACGCGAAGAAGAAATCAATGATATGGCAGCGGAAAATACTGATCTGATTAATCCTCTCACATTTTTAAAAATAATGGACGGTTTTTTAGACGATGACAGCATTTTAGTTGCTGACGGAGGCGATTTTGTGGCAACCGCTTCGTACACCCTCAGGCCCAGGGGGCCATTGTCCTGGCTGGATCCCGGTGTCTTCGGAACACTTGGAGTAGGAGCTGGATTTGCCTTAGGTGCGAAACTTTGCAGGCCCGAATCAGAAGTGTGGATCATTTACGGGGATGGATCAGCAGGATACAGCCTGCAGGAATTTGATACTTTTGTCCGTCATCGTATTCCTGTTATTGCCGTTGTGGGGAATGATGCTTCCTGGGCGCAGATTGCTCGTGATCAAGTGGCGGTTTTCGGGGATGATGTGGCAACCGTTCTTCGTCGTAGCGACTATCACACGGTTGCAGAAGGCTTTGGAGGCAAGGGGTTTTTATTAAAGGATACGGACCAGATACGACCTGTCCTCGAAAAAGCAAAGCAGGTCGCCGGAAAAGGTATGCCGGTATTGATTAATGTTCATCTGGGAAAGACTGACTTTCGAAAAGGTTCCATATCAATGTGAATCATTTTTTCAAATTGACATCATAGTGAAATGTGATGTATAATCAATTTTAATATTTCTTAAATCCTTTCCGAACCCTATTAATTCATATTCAAACAAGAGAGTCATGAACATTCTAATTGTCGAAGATAACCCTCTTGATGCTAAAATAATATCAAAAATGCTTCTTACGGACTCCCAGTTTGAAATTGAACTGGTCGATACGCTCTCTGCCGGACTGGACAAACTCAAAGAAAATGCCACAGACCTTCTGCTGCTAGATCTGAACCTTCCTGATAGTCGCGACATTATGACATTTCAAAAGGTTAATGAGTGCTTTCCAAATATTCCGGTGATTATTCTGACAGGTCAGGATGATGAAAATACAGCAATGGAGGCATTGCGCCAGGGCGCTCAGGATTATCTTTTCAAAGGGAAAATCAATAAAAACCTTTTGTTAAAGTCCCTGAAATACGGTGTTGAAAGAAAACGGTCAGAGGAGCAGTTACGGGAAAAGAATCAAGAGCTTGAAATGATTAATCAGAAACTTGAGGAGATGATCCAGACATCAAACCAGATGGCAATATCAGCAGAAGTCGCTTGGGTGGAACTCAATCAGATATTTAATACGGCTGCTGATGCCATGTGGGTACTGGATATAAATTTTAAGATACTTCGAATCAATGATGCTTTTTTGAAATTTATAGGTCGAAGCAAAGGTGAAGCAGTGGGGTTAGAATGTAGAAAGGTGTTTCCATGCTCACTTTGTGATGGTCCTAATTGCCCGATGAAACTTGTAAATAGTTCAGAAAATCGTGTTGAGTATGAACTGGAAGCTTTAAACAGTAAAGGCATAAAAACACCTTTTATTATGACAGCTACGCCCCTCAGAGTTCTGGATGGCGAAATAATCGGTATAATAGCAAATTTTACGGATATTACTAATCGAAAAAAAGCAGAAAAACTTCTTCAAGAAAAGAATCAAGAACTTAAACATCTTTCAATTTCAGACGGTTTGACAAAAATTGCGAATCGGAGGCGGTTTGATGAATGCCTGCAACAGGAATGGAAACGTCTTGCCAGGGACAATAAGCCTCTTTCATTAATCTTATGCGATATTGATTTTTTTAAACTTTTTAATGATCATTATGGGCATCAGGCTGGTGATGACTGTTTAGTAGCGGTTGCAAGTGCAATCAACAAAAACGCTAAACGTCCTGCAGATTTAACAGCAAGATATGGCGGTGAAGAATTTGGCGTCATTCTTCCTGATACAGATGGAAAAGGAGCACTCTTTTTAGCCGATATCATTAGAGAAAGTGTTAGAGATCTCAAAGTTGTTCATGCTGAATCAAAAGCAGATGACTATGTGACATTGAGCTTAGGTGTTTCTGAAACAATTCCAAATATAAATTATAAACCTGAGACACTTATCTTAAGCGCAGACAAGGCACTTTATAAAGCAAAAGAGATGGGGCGCAACCAGGCGCATTTCGGATCTTATCAGTCTGAAGGGAAAAATATAACCCAGTGCCTGAACGAAAACCAGGATTTTTAGTTAAGGTCAAAGAAGGTTAAAATTTTAACCGCAGGAATACATAGAGTATTTTGAGGAGCAGAGATTGGCGAAAAAGACAGTTTTCGTTGGACACTATTTAAACATTTCTACACTACCCAACCCCTCCCTAATCACTTCAGGAGAATCGCTCATCATATTTATAACGCTCGATGGCTTTCCCGGAACAGGCCCCCCGTCAATAACCATATCAATTCTTGAATCAAAATAATCATGTATTAGGGAGGGGTCTTCGAAAACGGTTCCGTCATTCATAGTAGCACTGGTCGTAATGATCGAATTTCCGACCCCTTCTGCCAACTCAAGGCAAATCTTGTTGTCAGGCATCCTTATTCCGGCTGTTTTTCTTTTGGTCAGCATGATTTTAGGTACCATTTTGGAACCTTCCAGGATAAAAGTGTAAGGGCCGGGTAAGAGTCGTTTCATCGTTTTATATGCATAATTTGAAATCTTAGCGTATTGGCTTATGTTTTTAAGGTTTGGGCATATAAAACTAAATGGTTTGTTTTTATTGCGCTGTTTTAAAAGGTATATTTTCTCAATGGCCTTTTTATTCATTATATCACAGCCTATGCCGTAATATGTATCAGTGGGATATGCTATAATCCCTCCATCGCAAAGGCATTCGACAACCATATCCATTTTTCTTTTTTGAGGATTTGTTGGATTAATTTGGAGAAGCATTTCTATGTCTCAATATTAAAATTAATTTTTTAAACAATCTAAAATTTGAGTCATATTAGTAAATTCTTTCAGGCCATGCAAGCAAATAGGCGGTTTGCCCTTATAAAAGACCATATAAACTTTTAAACTTAATGATTGATAAAGGACGTTCCATTTGTTATTTAGACAAATTTACAGTCTGGTAGTTATTAAACTAAATAAAGACGCAACCCCTATCTATTTGAAATTTGGAGGTTCCTCATGAAAATATTACCGGCGGAAGAGGCATATTCCTTTGATGATGTTCTGCTTATTCCGAATTATTCCGATATTGTGCCCAAAGATGTGGATACCAAGACTCACCTAACCCGTAATATTTCACTGAATATACCTGTTGTCAGTGCAGCCATGGACACTGTAACCGAGTCCAGGACATCGATAAGCATGGCAAGGGCGGGAGGGATAGGCATTATTCATAGAAATATGAGTATTGTAAGCCAGGCAAAGGAAGTGGATCAGGTAAAAAAATCAGAAAGCGGAATGATTGTCGATCCAGTAGTCGCAGATCCCGATAATTCTATCGGAGAAGTATTAAAACTGATGCAGCAGTATCGTATTTCAGGTGTCCCTGTAACAGATAAGGATAAACTTGTTGGGATTGTAACAAACCGTGATCTCCGCTTCGAGACGGCACTGGACAGAAAAATTTCTGAAGTCATGACAACGGAAAATCTGGTTACTGTTCTGGAAGGCATAGACCTTGAAGAATCAAAACAGCTGTTGCACAAGCACAGGATTGAAAAGCTTCTTGTGGTTGATAAAAAGGGACGACTTGCCGGAATGATTACCATAAAGGATATAGAAAAAATTAAAAAATATCCAAATTCATGCAAAGACAGCATGGGCAGGCTACGGGTGGGAGCAGCTGTCGGCGTCGGCGAAGACATGGAAGAACGGACCGACGCACTTTTAAAGGCAGGAGCTGACGTTATAACAATAGATACATCGCATGGGCATTCATTAAATGTAATAGAATCTGTAAAAAAATTAAAGCGCAGCTTTCCGGATATTGAATTAATTGCAGGTAACGTAGCAATGGCAAAAGGGGCTGAAGAATTGATTGAAGCTGGTGTCGATGGCGTCAAAATCGGCATTGGACCGGGATCGATTTGCACAACCAGGATTATTGCCGGTGCCGGTGTTCCGCAGATAACCGCAATAATGAACTGCCGTGCGGTTTCTAATAAAACCGGTGTGCCATTGATCGCTGACGGAGGGATTAAATTTTCCGGCGACTTGACAAAGGCGATAGGCGCAGGCGCTCATTCCGTAATGCTTGGAGGCCTCCTTGCCGGAACAGAGGAAAGCCCTGGTGAAACGATATTCTTTCAGGGGCGCAGCTATAAAGTATATCGAGGGATGGGCTCTATCGAGGCAATGAAAAGAGGCAGCAAGGATCGATACTACCAGGGAGAAGATGTTGATGAAGACAAATTGGTTCCAGAGGGAATAGTAGGAAGAGTTCCCTACAGGGGAACTGTCACTTCGAACATTGAGCAACTGGTTGGAGGGCTGAAGGCTGGTATGGGATATGTTGGCAGCCGGACCATAGAGGAATTAAGAGAAAAAGCAAGGTTTATAAAAATCAGTGCCGCTGGTATGCGTGAAAGCCATGTTCATGATGTTATCATTACTAAAGAGGCGCCGAATTACCGTTTAGATTAAAATGCCAAATTGATCGATGCCCGATAAAGGAAAGCATGAAAGACAATACATCCGATTTTGTTCATCTGCATGTTCATACACAGTATAGCCTTCTTGATGGCGCTATACGTATAGACCCTCTCATGAAAAAAGCTGCTGATTTCAATATGAAATCGATCGCCATTACTGATCATGGAACAATGTTCGGCACCATCGAATTTTATGAAAAAGCGGTAAAGGCAAATATTAAACCTGTCATCGGTTGTGAATGTTATGTGGCCCCCAGAACACTCTATGATAAAACATCGTTTGATGCCAAAAGACTTAGACATCTTGTGCTTTTGGCTGAGAATCAGGAAGGATACCGCAACCTGTGCAAGCTTGCCACCATAGCACAACTTAAAGGATTTTACTATAGACCTCGTATTGACAAAGATATTCTAAAACAACATAAAGATGGAATTATAGCCCTGTCTGCATGTTTGCATGGCGAAATTCCGAAACTGATACTTGAAGGCAAAAAGGATGAGGCATTAAAAACCGCACAATTCTATCAAAATCTTTTCGGCGACAATAATTTTTTCCTGGAAATACAACACAATGGTTTAGAAGAACAGAATGAAGTCAATCATGAACTTGCCGAAATGAGCGATAAGCTTTCAATTCCACTTGTGGCCACTAATGATTGCCACTATCTTGACAGCCGGGACATGCGGGCACATGATGTGCTCTTGTGTATTCAGACAGGTAAAACCATTAAAGACGAAGACCGGTTCCGTTTTCATACTGACCAGCTCTATTTTAAATCCGGCCTGGAGATGCAAAAAACTCTTGGGCATTATCCGGGAGCCATAGATAATACAATAGAAATTGCAGAACGCTGTCATGTCGAATTTGATTTTAATACTTATCACTTTCCTAGATTTACAACTGATTCAGACAAATCCACAGACGAGCTTTTTGATTTGGAAGTAAGGAAAGGATATCAGGAGAGACTGCAGAAGTTAAAATCAAAGAAATACGATCTCGATCAGGACATTTACGATAAAAGGCTTGAATATGAAGTTGAAGTCATCAAAAAAATGGGGTTTTCGAGTTATTTTTTAATTGTGGCCGATTTTATAAGGTTTGGTAAGGAAAATAGGGTTCCTGTTGGGCCTGGTAGAGGGTCCGCTGCAGGGAGTATTGTGGCATACTCCCTCGGTATTACGGATCTTGACCCGATAGAGCACGGTCTTATTTTTGAACGTTTTCTGAATCCTGCAAGGATCAGTATGCCGGATATAGATGTCGATTTTTGTATTAACGGCCGCGAGAAGGTGTTTAAGTACGTCGTTGATCGATATGGGGGTGGAGACTATGTGGCACAGATTATTACTTTTGGAAAACTTAAAACCAGAGCGGTGATTCGTGATGTGGGCAGAGCGCTTGATATACCTCTTAGCGAGGTTGATAAAATAGCAAAAATGGTGCCGGATGTATTGAATATCAGTCTCAGTGATGCAATAGATCAGGAGCCGAGACTTTCAGAGCTTGCCAGGAAAAATTCTGAAATAGAAAACTTACTGCAAATATGCCGTGTCTTAGAAGGCCTTCCAAGGCATGCATCCACTCATGCAGCCGGTGTTGTAATAAGTGACAAACCGCTTGTCAATTATCTTCCCCTGTACAAGGGAAAAAAAGGGGAGGTAGTCACCCAGTTTGACATGAAGAAAGTTGAAAAGATCGGACTGATTAAATTCGATTTTTTGGGACTTCGCAATTTAACGGTTATTGATAATACATTGAAGATTATCGGAGAGCAGGGGAAAACACCACCGGATATAGTGAACTTGCCATTTGATGACAAGAAAACGTACCGATTGCTTTCAAACGGCGAGACCGCAGGTGTGTTTCAACTCGAAAGTGCTGGAATGAAAAATCTTCTTGTGAAATTAAAACCGGAAGACTTTGCGGATGTTACAGCCCTTGTAGCGCTTTACCGGCCCGGACCACTGGACAGTGGTATGGTTGATGATTTTGTTGAGAGAAAGCACGGCAGAGAACCTGTGAAGTATCTTGTTCCGGAACTTGAACCTATTTTGAAAGAAACTTACGGTGTAATTTTATACCAGGAACAGGTCATGAAAATAGCCGGGACTCTTGCCAATTACTCCATGGCAGACGCGGATGGCCTCAGAAAAGCGATGGGAAAGAAAAACGTTGAAATGATGGCTGAACACAGAAATCTGTTCATGAAAGGAGCAACCGAAAATAAAATTCCTGAGGATAAAGCAAAAAGCATCTTTGACTTGATGGAAAAATTCGGAGGATATGGTTTCAATAAATCACATAGTGCCGCTTATGCCATGATTGCATATCAGACCGCTTATCTGAAAGCGCATTTTCCTGTTGAATTTATGGCATCTCTTCTGACAAGTGAAATGCAATCAACGGAAGATGTCGTTAAATATATTGCAGAATGTCGAAGCCATGATATTGACGTTCTTCCGCCGGATATTAATGAGAGTAAAAAAAGCTTCACCGTAAGCGGGGATAAGATCAGATTCGGGATGGCTGCTGTAAAAAATGTTGGGGAAGCGGCCATAGAATCGATAATTGAAGAGCGTAACAAAGACAAATTCTCTTCTCTTTTTCAGTTTTGTGAACGGGTTAGTCTCAGAAAAGTAAATAAACGTGTTATTGAAAGCCTGATTAAATGCGGCGCATTTGATTCAACAGGAGATTTTCGGTCAAGAATGATGGCATCCCTTGAAGATGCACTTGATTACGGACAAGTGATTCAGAAAGAAAGGTCGGACCCGCAAATGGGCCTTTTTGATATGGATGACGAGGCCATGTTAACCAATGTTCCGTTCATGCCGGAAATCGACGAGTGGAGCGAAAAAGAGCGGCTTTTTTTTGAAAAGGAATCACTCGGTTTTTATGTTTCAGGTCATCCTCTTGCTCAATATGTACACATCATGGATAAATTTACTAATGCAGATTCTGTTTCAATAAAGGAGATGAATGACAAGTCTGCAATTAGAATCGGCGGCATCATCAGTAATATTAAAAATTTACGAACAAAACGGCAAGAGTTGATGGCGTTTGTCAATATTGAAGACTTGAAAGGCTTGGTTGAAATAATTGTTTTTCCGAGAGTATTCAAACAGGCAGAAGACCTTTTGAAGGAAGATGTGTCCGTCATAATTCAGGGTGAAGTTCAGAAAGAGGAAAAAGGTGTGAAAGTAATTGCCGAATCCGTGGTGCCCATGGAGAAGGCTGAAAAAAACTGGACAGCGAGCGTTCACATTACATTGAATGCCGGCAGAACAGACAGAAACACTTTAAATGAATTGAAAAAGATACTCGAAGTTTATCAGGGATCATGTGTGGGATATCTTCATTTGAAAATTCCGGAGAAGTCGGATACAGTTATAGAGCTTCCGGATACGTTAAGACTTGAAACCGGAGATGGTCTAGTGAGAGAAGTTAACCGCCTGTTAGGATATAACGCAATTCAAACCGAATGCAGCGAGATATTCATTTCCCAGCAAAAAAAAAGATTCAACGGCGATAAGCGTAATTCAAACACCTGGAATTGATTCAGATATTACCAGGAAATGCTCATCATCGAGCAATTCAGGCCACTGCCTATTCCCAGAAGAGCGATATGATCACCTTTCTTGATTGTTTCTTCTTTCTCAGCCAGAGAAAGTGTTATTGGTACTGCTGCAGGTCCTATATTGCCAAGTGTATAAAAGTTAAGCTGTGATTTTTCAGGTGTTAGGCCAAGGACCTGGTTCAGGACTTCCATGTTTCTGGCACTTACCTGATGCGGCATATAACGGTCAATTGTTGCATCGCTCCAGTTTTCAAGTCGTGTGCCGGCTATTTTCCATGTTTCATTGGCTAACATAACACCGTATTTCATCACTTTGGGCGCGTCGGCTTTCATATGATCCTTATGGCCCAGGCATAATCTGCTATGCTCTGTCGCAGCCCGGCTTACTGATCCGTTTACAACGTGGCCTGTCCGGGACAGGTCCTTATGGCTCAATATCATAGCCGCACCTCCGGAACCTAGAGTAAGCGTGGCGAAATTTTCCTGAAATATCTGCATTGTGATATCCGGGGCCTGTAAAATTTTAATGGTAGATTCAACGACTTCATGGGCGTTTTCACCATCGACAATTAATCCGTATTTAATAAGGCCGGTTTCGATCATCATTATTATTGTACTGATACCATTGATAAAACCAAGGCAGGCGTTGCCGATATCAAAGTTGATACACTCCGGAGGAAGTTCAAGATTTCCGTGCACCATGGATGAGACGGACGGTTCAATATAATCCTTGCATACTGATGTGCTGATCAAGCATCCTATTTCATTTTTATCAATACCGGCTGCTTCTATGGCTTTTCGGGCAGCTTTTGTGGCAATATCACTCGGCATGACATCAATATCAAAGAATCGTCGTTCACGGATTCCCGTTAGACCTTCAATAATTCCTTTGGGAATCTCTATACGTTCCATTGTTTCACCAATCTGATCTTCAAGATAAGAAGAGAGGACAGCATGTGTTGCTTCTTCATATTCTACTGATTCTATTGTTGTATTTCCACCTATACTTACACTCATCGATTGAAACCTCCAAGCTGTTGAATACTGTTTCTATTTTGGAACACTGTTAACACTTAATGGTATGAAAAGCAACTCTGATTTAAAGCTCAATTAAATATCGACACATAACTTGAAAAATAAGTTGATACAGGTTCTTTCGTTTTTTTTTAACTTCTGCTATAGATATCATTTCTGAAAAATAAATTGATACGGCAATCGATTACACTTAAGTAATATTATGAAAAATCATGTGATTATTAAAATAACACTTATCTTTTTGTTGCTTGCAGCAGGTAATTGTTTTGTTTTCGACAAAACGCTTTATGCTAAAGAAATCGTTGTTGACCTATCCGGCGCTGATTCAAACATTTCTATCAGGTTGCCGAATCCCCTATTGCCGGAAGAGGGATACAAGCAGACCTGTCAAGATGTCATCAGAACTTTTAAATATCATCACTACAACTACCTAAAAATCGATGACAGGTTGTCCGATACTGTATTTGAACGCTATCTTTCAGCACTTGATACCCGAAAAACAAACTTTTTATCATCAGATATCGAAGAGTTCGAACCGATTCGCTACAGCATAGATGATGCGCTGAAAAAAGGAGATACAAGTTTTCTGTTCTTGATTTTTAATAAATACAGGGAGCGGGCGACTGAAAAAATTTCCTTTATGATTCATCATGTTAAATCCGATCTTGATAATATTGATTTTGATAAAAAAGAGAGTCTTGAAAAAGACAGAAAAGAATCCGCCTGGCCCCGTGACAAAGATGAACAGGTTTATTTATGGAAAAAATATTTTAAATATGATGTCCTTAATTTAATGTTGGCAGAAAAACAATCCGTCGAAATTCAAGATATTCTTGAAAAAAGATACCGTTATCAATTTAATCGTCTTACACAACTGGACAGTGAAGATGCCTTTAGCATATTTATGAATGCATTATCACAATGCTATGATCCGCATACCAGTTATCTGTCACCGAGAAGTACAAAAAATTTTAAAATCATGATGAGCCTTTCTCTTGAAGGAATCGGGGCAGTCCTTCAAAGAAAAGATGAATATACAAAGGTCGTTCGACTTATTCCTGCGGGACCAGCCGACAAATCCAAACGTATATCACCTGGCGATTTTATTGTAGGTGTAGGTCAACATGAAAAGGGCGAGATGGTTGATGTGGTCGGATGGCGTCTTGATGATGTAGTAGAACTGATCAGGGGACCTAAAAAGACTGTTGTCAGGCTTGAATTGATTCCATCTGATTCCATAGATGAATATCATAGAGAAGTTATCAGGATTGTGCGGGATACCGTCAAGCTTGAAGAACAAGCCGTGAGAAGCAAGGTAGTCAACATTGAAAAGGATGGACTCTCTGTAAAAATCGGCATTATTGCCATACCATCTTTTTACATTGATTTTGATGGCTATGAATCGGGTAAAAAAAATTATAAGAGTACGGCCCGTGATGTTCGTCGTGCTTTGAGGGAGATGGCCAGGCAAAGTGTTGACGGCATTTTGGTCGATTTGAGAGATAACGGAGGAGGTGCTTTGCAGGAAGCTATTTCTATGACGGGCCTTTTTATCAAGAAGGGACCTATTGTTCAGACCCGTGATAACCGTGGAAATATAAAGGCATATCCTGATCCTGATCCTGAGATAAGATATAATGGTCCCCTTGTTGTGCTTGTTAATCGGTTAAGTGCTTCTGCTTCAGAAATATTCGCAGGGGCAATTCAGGACTATAATCGTGGTGTCATCATAGGGTCAAGAACTTACGGGAAAGGGACTGTCCAGGCGATTGAGAAGCTGCCAAAAGGTCAGCTTAAACTTACAAACGCTATTTTTTATCGTGTGTCAGGAGAAAGCACACAATATAGAGGTATTATTCCTGATATTATTTTCCCTTCCATATATGATATTGATGATATTGGTGAAAGCACCATGGAAAATGCTATACCATGGGATAAAATACACGCAGCAGACTTTTCTCCAGGAAATGACATTTTATCTGAAAAACATTTATTAAAATCACGGCATGAAAATCGAGTCAAAGATGATCCGGGATTTGATTACCTCAAGTCGGCAATAGGGCATTTGAAAGAAATGAGGCAGAAAAAAGAAGTTACTCTAAATATAGCTGAACGTGAAAAAGAGTGGAAAAAGGCCGAATCGTTAAAGAAAAATTTAGAAGAAATAAAAAAAGCGGCGATTGAAAAAGCTGGTCACATGCAAGAACTCACCACATGGCTGAAGGATAAAAAGGATCTGATCGAGGAAGAAAATGAGGCAGATATTGAAGATGATGTGTTTGACCCAATGCTTTTTGAAAGCTGTAATATTCTTGTCGATCTAATCAATTTTGACAGTCTAATAGCAAAGTCAAATTAAGAATCATGCGGAAGCGATATAACCCTCAATACTCTTAGCAATTGCATTCCAGGTCCAGATTCTTTTCTGATCGTCTGTTTCAAGAAGAGTGATTCTGAAACCTTTTCTTTCGCAGCAAAAACCGGTAAGCGGCACGACACAAATACCTGCAGCGCCAAGAAGATAATAAACAAAGCGTTTGTCTGTCTCCACATCCACGACTTTTTCTTCAACGAATCTTTTGACTTCCTGGTTGTCGAGAGGGAGAAACTGTTTTTTGTTTAGGATATTGTCTTCAAAAAGAATAGACATATAAAAAGCACCTTGTGGCTTGGTGACATGAATACCCTTTACATTAGAAAAAATTTCCCATGCTTCATTTGCTCTTGATTCAAACATTAACTTCCTTTTTTCAAGATGCTCTAAATATCTGGGGTCGCCCATTACTTTCGGAATTGCATACTGGGGAAGGCTTGTTGAACATACTTCCAGCATTTTGGCATTTCTTAAACTTTTGATATAGCGTTTAAATACAGGGTGCTTGTCCTGGTTGAAAATTTCAAGCCACCCGCAGCGTGCACCAGGCCATGGAAATTCTTTTGAAATACCCCTTAATGCTATTCCAGGTACATCATTTCCAATAACCTCGCTCAAATGAACTGTTTCGGCATTGTTAAAAACAATGTGAGCATATATTTCATCACATACTACAAAAAGGTTGTATTTTGCTGCAATATCGATCATTTTTTTTAGAAAGTCACGGGGATATACAGTTCCTGTTGGATTGTCAGGGTTTATTAAAAGGATTCCTGCAATTGAATCGTTGTATTTCACCTTGTTTTCCAAATCATGAAGATCAGGCATCCAGTTATTTTGTGGATCAAGTTCATATGTGAGGTGGTCATATCCTGAATGCGCGGCTTCCGCAGAGGAGTGTGTGGAGTATGCAGGCGATGGCCCTATAACACGTGCCTCACGTCTTAAGTAGCTAAAAATTTTGGCAACTGCATCACCAAGGCCATTAAAAAAAAGAATGTCATCAACGGTTACTTGGTATCCGCCTCGCATATTGATGTGCTTTACAAGAAACTTCCTTGTTTCAAGTACGCCTTCCGTGTCTACATATCCATAAGTTAAATCTTTATGGGTAAGGTCGCTGATGATATTTTTTATCCATTCAGGGATTTTTTCTCCCTTCTGGATAGGGTCACCAATATTTTCCCAGGTAATTTCAACACCAAGCTTGTTGAATTCTTTTGCAACCGCAACTATCTCTCTTATTTCATATGAAAGTTGACCCCAGCCGATGTGTTCTATGTTTCTTCGCATTGCATTAATACCTTTATTACCCAAATCAATTTTATAAACTTTTATTTTAAATAGTTATAAATCTTTACGCAAGGGAAATGTTGAAAGCCCGACAAATTATCCGCATAATTAACCGCGAGGGTGGTATTTTTTGTGTATGCTTTTTAAATGTTCATGTGCAACATGTGTGTATATTTGGGTAGTTGATATGTCGGCGTGGCCCAGCATTAGCTGAACTGAGCGCAGGTCTGCACCTCCTTCAAGAAGATGGCTTGCAAATGAATGCCTCAGGGAATGCGGGGAAACATGTTTTTTTATTTCTGCTATCATCGTATAGCGCTTCAACAATTTCCAGAATCCCTGGCGTGTCATCGGCTTTCCGGCTCTTGCGATAAAAAGGTATCGGCTCATTACATTTTTTAGCAAAGCCGGTCTTGCGGTTTTAATATATACATCGATTTTGTTTTTTGCGAATTGCCCGATGGGCACAATTCGTTCTTTAGATCCTTTACCGAAAACCCTAACAAAACAAGCTTCTGTGTTAATATCCTGAAGTTTCATGTTGACAAGTTCCGATACTCTTAGGCCGGCTGCATAAAGCAGTTCTATCATTGCAGCATCTCTCAGACCTTTATGGGTTGTGCTATCCGGCGTATCAAGGAGCGATTTTAATTCATCTTTTGACAGGACATCAGGCAGAGCCAACCCGGTTTTAGGAAGATCTACAACTGAAGTAGGATCGTGGTTTGTAATTTTTTCCTGGACAAGAAATTTATAAAAACCCCTCAATGATACAAGGTGTCTCGCTCTTGAGCTGGGTATCAATCCTTCTTTTCTCAAGTCTATCATATATTTCAATATTGCAGCGGTATCTGATTCTGAAATGTTACTTATGCTGTTTTTTTTTAAAAAATCGATATGGCGGATAAGGTCTTTACTGTAAGCCTCAAGAGTATTTGAGGAGAGTCCTTTCTCTATCAAAAGGTAATTTAAATATCGATCAATAATTGCATTAAAAGGCATCATCTGTTTTTAACTTTCGTTTGGACATTAATCAGCTATACACCTAAAACTTAGTATATTTGATGTGAAAATTTTTTCAAGCCTCTGGCGTGCGAATAATTTTATACCGGCTTCTGCCAGCCAACTGCAGCTTTTTGCTATATGAAAAACGTTTTTTTGGAATTTTGCAAAAGGGGGCCTGGTTTCGTCTGCAGTCCATTCAAGTGTGTTGCCCAACAGGTCCGCAAGTCCATAAGTGTTTTGACCATTCTTATAATAATCCACAGGTGTTGTATCTGCAATCGCATTTTTTTCAAAATTCCCTGCATTTTCAAGCCATTGGTTTTCTTTCCAGGGAAAAAGATTACCATTTTGGGTTCTTGCGGCACCTTCCCATTCAAATTCAGTAGGCAGCCGTTTACCAGTCCATGATGCGAATGTAATGGCATCTTTAATGCTGACCTGTACAACAGGATGGTTTCTTTTGTTATGAAGAGTAGTGCCGGGTCCTCCCGGTTGATACCAGAATGCCCCATCAATTTTTTTACTTGTACAGACCCCATGCCATATTGATTTTTGAAGGCCTGTTTTGCTGTCAGTAGATTTTTTAAAACGACCGTAATAGACAGTGCCGTATCCAAGTTTTTCAGCGGTTGTTTTATACCCGGTCTGCTCAACAAAGATTTCAAAAAGAGCGTTGGTGACAGGGTATTTTCCCATATAAAATTCCGGCAATGTGATCTCTTGGCTTGGCAGCTCATTTTTTTGATGATTACTGCTTCCAATAATATATTTGCCTTCAGGAATATTAAGATATTGATTATAGTATCTCTCCATAGCTCCTAAGTAGCCGTCAAATTTTTTAGCAAGAGTGTTTGGATCTGTTTCATGTTCTTTTTCATCAAGTCCAAGAGAGAGGCCTAATTCATCCTCATCTATTTCCTCAACATCGTCATCCTC
>CAZTYY010000021.1:17584-22676 GCA_964617785.1 uncultured Desulfobacterales bacterium
CAAGTATTTTTTTTATGTCGTCCACGGACCTGTCTTCCGATTCAACATTTAAATCAGCCAAAAAATCATTTACAATCTTAAGAACTTCTGAAATTTTGCCTATTGAAATATCCGATCCTCCTTTTGCAACATCCGTAAAAGATGTAAGTAGTTTATCCTTTGCAATATCAGATATTTCAAAAGTGTTTAATGGACCGATTGTAATGCCTTCCGGATTTTTATCATTATCGAACAATTTGTTCAGATCTGAATTAATGGTGGATTTAATGCTGTTAAAATTTTTTAACTTGGATCGTATTTTTTCAGGGGCAGCATTTTCAAGGCGCCATATTCGCCTGATAATGGTGTCTGTGTTAATGGATGTGATATCATCAACAGTATCTGCTGAGTCATAACATTCTTTTATTGCACTAATAAGTTTGAATTTAGGCGAATTGATATTTCGATAATTGAGATTCGAAACCGCCTGTTCAATGTCTTTTTTTGATATCGAGGAATTCAAAAGGGAATAACCATTTCCAGTGATTTAAATATTCACCCATTGATTTAAAGACTCTCATGGTAAAACTTATTATACATGAAAAACAGTTTATTCTCAAATATTATGAGTAGAGTCTTTTAAAATGTCAAATTTTATGATAAAGTATTCTATCTTCCATAATTGGTATTCTGCCTGAAACTTAGTTCGTTGCTGATGGAAAATAATCCAAATTGTATTATGCCATTGTCGGCACTTTAATCATGAGCAAGGTGAATTTTTGCATATAATGTTTTGCCTCAGAGCTTATTCATATGCCGGGTAAAGAGGAGGGTGCAGGTGAAGGT
Organism: uncultured Desulfobacterales bacterium; assembly: GCA_964617785.1. Lineage (GTDB taxonomy): Bacteria > Desulfobacterota > Desulfobacteria > Desulfobacterales > SURF-7 > JAFDJC01. The sequence goes on from CAZTYY010000021.1 coordinate 18,410, forward strand.
TACAGATTCAGATGCTATTAAAAGCAGTGAAAAAGATTTGATAGACGCTATCGCAGGCGACCTTGATTGGGAGGCAATAGAACATCTGTTCAAGGAAAAGCATAACCTCGTCCTTGAGGATGAGCTAGAATACAAAAATGGTGATATCGTCATTCATAACAATCAGATCGCTTATAAGCTAGATTTTGATATCAAGGTGAAGCTTTCAGTCCTGTTTGATAGAAAAGGGGAATGTTTGGAAGTCAGAGCCAATGATAAACATGAAGAAGGCGAAACATTGAATGGAGAGGAGAAAGATATCGGAGACTCTGAAACAGGAATTAACCATACTGAACAACAGGATGAAACAAGATCGGATATCGAATTACTTGAAATGGAAGATGAAGAAGAGGATGCAGCAGTATTAGAAATGGCAATTATAATTGCAGGTATGATACCTGATATGAAAAAGGAACTGTGATGATCAGGAGGTTAATGAAATGAAAAAGCAGGCGGAAAACAGCAAGATTGCTTCCAGTGAAATAAAGGCAAAATTTGATGATGTCCTTGTAAGAAATATTAAACGACTGCTTGAAATTGATACGCTTACCGCCTCTCTTTCATTTAACCTTCCAACCATTGCGTGTCTTCTTTTGCTTGTAGACCGTGAAGATGATATCAAGAGTTCCAAGGATTCACCTCCTGATCGTTATACCAGGGAGACATTTTTAGATGCTCTTGCCGATGTGGGGCTATCGATTGATGATGATCTGATGTCTTCATTTCAATCTCTTGCCCAGTATGGGTATGTGATGATTGGATCTGATAACATGTATCAAACGCAGATATCGTCATTCGCACTTGTTAGTTTTCTCAATAACCTTTTTCCCGGGATGACCGGAATGAATCTTGTAGGATATATTTTGCAGTCCATCGATGAAGTGATGTCAGGGCGTAAAGAGCTTGACAACGCCTTAAAGCAGTTGGATCAGACATTAATTTCACAGGGTATACCGCTTTCAAAACAGAGTATGGAAAAAGAAGAGAAAGTGTCACTAACAAAACATCCATCCCAAAAAGCAAAAACCGCTGAATCTATGAAAGTGTCCGATGATCTGAAAGTCGCTTTTCGAAGCCGGATGTCCACAATCAGGCAATATTCTACTGATGATTCTAACCAGTCCAGGGTATTCACATCTCAAGGTGCTGTAAGCTCCGCTAAAATCAGAAAATTGTATTCACCGGAAGAGGAGGAAGCCAAAGCGGCCTTAGAAAAAGCGAAACAAGAAGCGGAAAAGGCGGAAAAAGAAGCCGAGGAAAGGGCGGCTGAAATAGCAGGAAAGGAAGCTGAAATTAAAGCTGCTGAAATAGCTGCCCGTGAAGCTGAGCTGAAATTAAAGGAAGCTGAAATTAAAGCTCGCGAAGCAGAAATGAATGCTGCAAAATTAGAAGAAGAAAAAAAGAATGCTGCCCAAGAAAGTACTGATCAGGACCATATCGATGATGTCGAAAAACGGATTGCAGCTTATCAGGATAAGCTGGCAATGCCTTGCCCTGTATGTGATATAGGAAGAATAGGGAGTGAAAAAACAGAAAACGAAAAAGTGTATTATACATGTTCAAATGAAAATTGCGGTTTTGTAAGCTGGGGTAAACCATTTCCATTCCAGTGTCCGGTATGCAAAAACTCGTTCCTTGTTGAATTTATGTCGATTGATAATATTCCAGGACTTAAATGTCCGAGAGCCACATGCTCTTTCAGCCAGAATCATCTTAATGCTCCTTCCCATGATGCCCCTTCCGATTCAACTCCTAAGAAAAAGCGAAAACTTGTCAGGAGGGTCAGAAGAAAGTAAAAATGATAGACTCTGTTTAACTTTTTTTAATATGGAAATTAAAGCAGCTGCCACCTACACCGTCACTTTCCACATAAATATTTCCTCCGTGAGATTCGACCGCAAGCTTGCAGAATGTTAATCCTAATCCTGTTGAGTATGTCCCTTCTTCTTTTTTATTTGACAGTTGAAAATATTTATCAAAAATCAACTTTTGATATTCGTCAGGAACACCGGGCCCATTATCCTTGACATAAAAGAGGACCCACTCATTATCAACATGTTTAAATCCCACTTCAATAGTCTCACCGTGGGGAGAGAAGCGGATAGCGTTGGTAAAAAGGTTTTGCAAAACTCGCAAAAGGATTGCCCTGTCACCTGAAATCAAACAATCTTTCATATTTTCGTATTTTTCAGTTATGGTAAGTTTTTTCCCCTGGGTGAGCCCATGAATACGTGAAACAGCATCTTTTATTAAGTCTGCCGGATCAATTCTTTCAAAAACAAGTTTTAGTTTTCCTTCTTCAATCCTTGAAATATCTAGAAGATCAGATGTCATCTGATAAAGAGTGTCGCATCCTAACCTGGCTTCTCCCACATATTCAAGGTTTTCACCGGTTACCGTGTATGAGAGAATGTCAAGGTTAGCCGTTACAACTGCAATTGGTCCCTTTAAATCATGGATAAGCATATGGAAAAGCTCTGACTTTAGTTTTTCATGCTTTTTAAGCAGCAAGTTTTTTTTCCGGAGATCTTTTTTCTTTTTCTTAAGGGATTCATTAAGACGATGGTTTTCTATGGTACTGATCATATGTCCCGCAATTGATAGAAGTCGTTTTTTTTCCTCCGGAAGGAACTTGTCAGCACCGATTTTATCGGTAACACTAATAACACCAATAACTTTATTTTTGCTAAAAATCGGTGCGATAAGAAATGATTCTTTTTTATAGCGGGCGTAATTGTTCGGAAAAAATTTTTCATTTTCAGGGTCATCACTGAATAACGGTTTTTTGTTTTTTACAACCCATGTGGAGTAGGATTCATTATCAAGGGATTGTTTTATACCAATGATATTTTGGTTGGTGGATGCGATAATCTCAAGATTTTTCCGGCCCTTCAAGATCATTATCGAGCCGACCCTAGTGTTTATACAAGAGACTATAATTTCAAGTGCCTGCTGCAATTTTGCGTTAATACCAAGCCTGCTCTTATTTGCAATATCGGTAATACTTATTATTGCCTCTACAATTTTTTCATTTGAGTCCATTTTAGCCTGTTAAATACTTTGTCTGTAAGATTTGGCTTTTTCGTTGTCAGGGTCGATGTTTAAGATTTCAGAAAGCTTCTGGTCAGCACGTAGAACTTGATCAATGGCAAGATAACACTCAGCGATATGAAATTTAATTTCTATGTTATTTTTGGAGTGTTTTTCAGCTTTATTCAGAAAGTCTATTGCTTTTCTGTGGTCACCGGTTTTTTCAGAAGCAATACCGAGCTTAAATAAAAGATCATGTCGATCCGGAACATTCTTCAGGATGAAGTCATAGAGTGTCGAAGCGTAATCAAACACACCTTTGTCCATGCAATAATCGGCAACTTTTTCACCGAGGTTTAAAGGTTCGTTTGAAAGACTTATTGCTTTATCAAAAACTTTGATTGCTTTTTGGATCTTATTTTTTTTTAAAAGTACTTTTCCGAAGTAGATACCCCTTGATAAATGTCTGGGGCTAATGTTCATGGCCTTATCAAAGAATTTTTCAGCGTTTTCAATGTCATCACGTTTTAGATATATCGCTCCAAGGTTATGGAAGGCAATAACATCCAGATGATTCATTTTAGCAGCTCGCATAAGATATTTTTCCGCATTGACCAGGTCATTTATTTTCAAATAGATGCATCCAAGTTCCCTCATTGGCCTTGAAGACGAAATGTCGGCATCAACTGCAAGCTTGGCCTCGGCAATTGCTGAATTAAAATCTTTTTTTTCTTCAAATTCTCTGGATTTTTTTAAATGTACAATCATCGGGGGAGGATTATTTGCTCTGTTAATGACAATTTCAATCCTGTCGCCAAGAGATTTTACGGTTAGAGGTTTTAAAATATAAGCATCGATATCCGATTCTGCAGCTTCCGCGACAATTTCCCGGTTAGATTCAGCAGTTATCATAATCACCGGCATATCTCTAAGCTTTTTGTCTTCTCTTATCAGTCCGACGAGTTCGACACCGGTCATTACCGGCATATTCCAGTCCAGAATCGCAAGGTCTATTTGATTTTCATTTAGTGTTTTCCATGCATCACGACCGTTGTGGGCGTACATGAAGGTTTTGCCAAAATTAAGGACTTTTAGCATGCCGCGTATGGATCTACACATGTTTTCCATGTCGTCCGTAATCAGAACCGTCATTTCACGAAATGAAATCATATTTTAACTGAAAAAATAGGGGTGCTTG
>CAZTYY010000021.1:22776-26437 GCA_964617785.1 uncultured Desulfobacterales bacterium
TTTGTCAGGATAATCGAAAATGATAGGTGCCGATACCGTTTTTAATAATATCAATCATGGCTGTAATCCAGGAATTGATTGTTTTTTCATCCGCATTATAAATTCCCAAATCTGAATCAAGATGACGAACCGTATGCGTTTGAATGAAACGATCCATTATCGCATCAAGTATAAAACAGGCTTTGTCAATATCAAGATTATGCCTTAGCTCTCCCTTTGCCTTTGCTTCTGAAAGAAGAGTTCGCAGATATCCGTAGCTGTATTGTCTCAAGGATAGTAATATCTCATCTCTAAATGGGATTTTGGAATCAAACAGGACACTCAGATAGAGCCTGTATATCAGCGGATGATCCTTTAAAAAATTAATTCCTGCCCAGAGCGTTGTTTCAAGCCTTGAGAAAATTTCTACATCATCTGTGTTGTCGCGAATAATCCTGAGACGGTCTTTGACTAAATCGGTTGCCATGTTGAAAACAAACAGGAACAATCCATTTTTATCACCAAAATATTGAAATATGGAGCCCTTGGCGATGCCAAGTTTGTCAACTAACGTGTTGATACTTGCACTTGAATATCCTTTTTCACTGAACTCAAGCACAGCGGCTTTTGTAATCCTGTCCTGTTTGTCTTTTGGAAGATTCTGAAATGTTTTGTTAGGTATCGGTTTCATTTCTCCAAATAACATAAAATCACAAAAAGTGTAAAGAAATATTGCTTGAAAGACATGCGTATCACTGTTATGATTCACCCGACTTTTAAGCTGTATTTAAAAAAACGGAGAAAGAATGGAAAACAAATTTAAAAAAACGATTCTTTGTATCGGAGCAGGTTATGTTGGAGGGCCGACTATGGCAATGATTGCCCATAAATGTCCTCAGTACAAAGTAAATGTTGTTGATATTAATCCTGACCGTATCGATCAATGGAATTCAGACAACTTACCGATATACGAACCCGGACTTTATGAGATCGTAGTCAGCGCGCGCGGCACAAATCTCTTTTTCAGTACAGATGTTGAGAAAGGCATCAAGGAGTCCGATATTATTTTTGTTAGCGTTAATACGCCTACAAAAACATTCGGAGTTGGTGCTGGAATGGCGGCAGATTTGCAATACTGGGAAAAAACGGCGCGGCAAATTCGCAAGCATTCAGATTCGCCGAAAATTATTGTTGAGAAGAGCACTCTTCCTGTCAAGACAGCCCAGGCAATGGAAAGGATTCTGACAGCAAAAGGTAAAAGTGTCCATTTTGAAGTACTTTCGAATCCCGAATTTCTTGCAGAAGGTACTGCAATAAAAGATCTTGAAATGCCTGACAGGATTCTTGTGGGGTCAAATGAAACTCCTGAAGGTTTAAAGGCCAGGGATGAACTGGTTAAGATATATGCTGAATGGGTACCAAGAGACCGGATCGTTACATCAAATATCTGGAGCAGCGAACTTTCAAAGCTGGTTGCCAATGCTTTTCTGGCTCAGAGAATTTCTTCTGTTAATGCAATATCAAGACTTTGTGAAAAAACTGATGCAGATATTAATGAAGTGTCGTACGCAATCGGAATGGATAGCAGGATCGGCAGTAAATTTCTAAATGCCAGTGTTGGTTTTGGCGGATCTTGTTTCCAAAAAGATATTTTAAATCTTGTCTATTTATGCAGGAGCTATGGGTTAAATGAGGTCGCTGATTACTGGGAGAGTGTTGTCAGGATAAATGACCATCAGAAAGAAAGTTTTGTATTAAACATGCTTACGGCAATGTTTAATACGCTTGCTGAAAAAAGAATCTGTCTTTTAGGATTTGCATTTAAAGCAGATACTGGCGATACAAGGGAGACGCCTGCATTATATATTGCAAAAAAACTATTGGAAGAGAATGCCGAACTTGTTATTTCCGACCCAAAAGCGCTTGAAAATGCAAAGAAAGATTTGAAAGGAGTGAATGGCAAGATAACATACCTGGAAGATCCCTATGCGGCTGCTTCGGGAAGCCATGCTGTCGCTATTATCACAGAATGGGAAGAGTACAGGAATCTTAACTATGATAAGATATACAGCTCAATGAAAAAACCGGCTTTTTTATTTGACGGCAGAAATGTTGTCGACCATAAAAAGCTTTATCAGATCGGTTTTAATGTATATCCCATTGGTAAGCCGGCGTTAACACATTTTTAGGAGTTTTGTTTTAATTATGGAATATCACGACAAAAAAAGAATACTGGTTACAGGTGGCGCTGGATTTTTAGGTTCACATCTTTGTGATCGCCTTGTTGCGCAAGGAAATGATGTTTTATGCCTTGATAATTTTTTTACAGGAACTAAAGGCAACATCTCTCATCTTTTAGATAAATCAAATTTTGAATTGATAAGACATGATCTTGTGCATCCACTTTTCCTTGAGGTTGATGAAATATATAATCTCGCATGTCCCGCTTCGCCTGTGCATTATCAACACAACCCGGTAAAAACAGTCAAAACCAGCGTGATGGGGGCGGTTCATATGCTGGGGCTTGCAAAGCGGGTAAACGCTAAAATTTTGCAGGCTTCGACAAGTGAAGTTTACGGTGACCCTGCAGTGCATCCTCAGAAAGAAAATTATTGGGGAAATGTCAATACCATCGGCCCTCGCTCATGCTATGATGAAGGAAAACGGTGTGCTGAAACCCTTTTTTTCGATTATTATCGTCAGAACAATGTAAACATCAGAATCGTCAGAATTTTTAACACTTACGGCCCGAAAATGCATCCCAATGATGGACGCGTTGTCAGCAATTTTTTTGTACAAGCCCTTAATAATGAGGACATCACTGTTTTTGGAGATGGTTCACAAACGCGTTCTTTTTGCTATGTCGATGATCTGATTGAAGGTATCTTAAGGATGATGAACGGTCCGGATGATTTTCCGGGACCGGTTAACCTGGGTAACCCCGGAGAATTTACAATTCTTGAACTTGCTGAAAAGATAATAGACTTGACCGGGTCTCGATCCAAAATTATTTTCAGACCTCTTCCGGAAGATGATCCGATGCAGCGTCAACCTGATATCAATCTTGCGGAAGAAAAGCTGGGTTGGAAGCCTGTTATTAATCTGGAACAAGGCCTTAAAAAAACGGTTAAATACTTTGAAAGCCTTGTTTCCGGAAAGAACCTTGTGGGAGGATAATTTTAATATGGGCAAGAAAAAAATAGCGCTGATTACCGGTATTACCGGTCAGGACGGTGCATATCTTGCAGAATTTCTGCTGGAAAAAGGTTATGAGGTGCATGGTATTAAAAGGCGCTCATCACTTTTTAACACACAACGGATTGATCATCTCTATCGTGATCCACATGAGGAGGGCATACAATTTAAACTCCATTATGGGGATTTAACTGATGCCACAAATATTATAAGAATTATACAGGAGGTCAGGCCAACTGAGATTTATAATCTGGCAGCACAAAGTCATGTGCAAGTTTCTTTTGAAGCTCCTGAATATACAGCAAACACCGATGCATTGGGAACGCTTCGCATCCTTGAGGCTGTCCGGATGCTTGGAATGGACAAAGATGTCAGGTTCTATCAGGCGTCAACTTCCGAACTTTATGGTAAAGTTCAGGAAATACCCCAGACGGAAAACACACCGTTTTATCCAAGATCACCCTATGCATGCGCCAAACTCTATGCC
>CAZTYY010000022.1:0-2837 GCA_964617785.1 uncultured Desulfobacterales bacterium
CCATAACGTCATCGGCGAATCAACGGTTATCAAATAAGAATTGGTAATATGAAGATATGAAAAGGATATGAATAGAGCTGAAAGAAAACCTGCTTTTGGATTAAACAGCTTTGATCCTGCCATGTAGGTCACCAGTATGGTCGCAACCGATAACACAACAGTCAAAAAACGTCCCCAAAACACCATTGTGATGAGGGGAATATCTGTCGTTGATGCGTAAAAATTCAGTAATACACAAAGCTTCTGAACAACAAAATAAACTATTGATTGGAGATAGATATAAAGACTTGGATAATTGAAAAAATGAGGATTAAGGTCATTTGTTTTTAATATTTCCATACCCCTAAATAACAATTGGGGCTCATCTGGATGGACAAGCAACGGGAAGCCAAATCGGATACCCATAAATCGAATATAAAAAGCTAAAATACTAATTATAAATAGTAAGACATATCTTTTTTTGATATAGTACATTTTGTATGCTCTATCTCTTATAACTTTATTTTTCAAGCCGCTGTTGGGCAAGCTTAGATACGGGATCAATAGCCAGCGCTTTCCGGTATTCCTCTTTTGCGCGGTATGTTATGCCGGCTTTCTGATACAGATCTCCTGCAGCAATCCGAAGCTTTGCATTATCAGGCATCTGTTCGATAGCCTGGGTCATGATGTTGAGGGCATCATCGATCCGTCCGTTTTTAACAAAATAGGTTTTAAGTTTCAGAAAATACCAGGCCTGTGGTTTGTTGGCGGCATTGATGTAGTGAGGAATTTTCCGGTATATCTTATCTGCTGCGGCTGGCGAACCGTTTTTTTCAAAAAATTCTGCATAAAACACAGCTGGCGCAGGCTGTTCCGGTATGGCGTCCAGCATCTCGGCCGGTGAAAAATTGTATGCAGTCATCAGGTTGATGCACTCCATTGTATTTTTGCGTGACAAATCAAGGCTTGCAGCCTTTCTTAACAAATCAGCGCTCCTTTCCCTTTCATTGTTTGACATCAACCAGTGTGCATAGGTTTTATATCTCGCCGGCGTATTGATATCACGCTCGATTCCTGCCTGCAAAAATTTTTCCGCCATACGGGTTTTACCCAGGTGAGAAAGAGAAATACCAAGTCGCTGAAGGTATTCACCCTTGGCGGGATTCAACTGGACAGCCTTTTTATAAAAGACTTTGGCAACGCCCGGTCCCGACAAGTAAAAATGTATATTTCCCAAACCATAATAGTAACTTGCTTCAAACGGATCAAATGCTGATGCACGGTTTGCAATCGTTTCAATTCGTTCCAGTTCCGGCTCAGAAACCCCGGCGTCAAGGACTATGTTAGCGATTTTTGAAAAATTGTATGACCCTGCGACACAGGACAAATAAAAAATAGGGGCGATTACAATCAAGCAAGATGCCAGTATGACAGACAGTTTCACGTGGCCTGGATTGATCTTTTTCAGGTATGTATCTGACGACAATGCCTTTATCCTTGTGTGGGATGATGAAACCAGAAGCCCCAGTAAAAAGGAAACATATATGCCGTTCGCCCCGTTATGAAGGTTAAAGTCTGAAATGCTGTGAATGGCGAGCGCAATTAATCCCGCAAGGATGCCGTAAAAAAGATAGATTGAATATCTTTCACGCCGTCTTTTGGTTGTCTTGTATGTCTTTATCAAAAGAGCGCCCACAAACCAGAAAACAAGAGCAACTGCCACAATTCCGCCGTCTGTTGCAAGCTCTAAATAATCGTTATGCGCATGTTCGAATATTAGCTGTTCTTTAGCTGTCCGATATCCTGGATAAATATGAACAAACGATCCAAAACCTGTTCCGAAAACCGGGTAGTCTTTTATGATTGACAAGGTATCTTCCCATACAATAAAGCGGTTCAGGTCAATATACCCATCTGCGTTCCGTATTTTAGAGAACCTTTCAAATATGACTTCCCATCCAAACCATCCCACGGAAAAAAGCACTATTACGATTATAACGGCAAACAGTATTCCCGATTCTTTTCTTCCTTTCCTCCCCCGCACAAAAAGCATGAATGCCAGTATAACAACTGAAAGACACATACTGATTATCCCGCCCCTTGAATAACTGACAAAAATGGATACGCCTATAAGGACGGCCGAAAAACCAAAAAGAATATGTGAATGTATACTGTCATGGGTAAAAAATTCCACAAGCCTGGTCCGAAAAACTTTTTTGCGAATGCCGGGCCTGTAATAAAGAAACAGGCAAAGTGATGCGGGAAATAACATCTCCATAAAACCGGCAAAGTGATTGTGGTACACCCAAGGGCCAAAAGGAGTGGCATTTGCCGGAACCGTCCTGAACCAGTAGATCCTGTTGTTTGATAAAAAATACTGCAGGATGGCAAGTATAGCTATGGCTGCTGCAAAAAAGATAACAATCCTGACAGCTTTTTTCATGAATTCATTTTCGGCAAAAATCCAGACCGTAAGAATATAGAACATGACACATGTTAAAAAGCGACAAAGCTCATAAAGCGTTGCCTTTGTGTTTATTGAAATGGAAATAAAGTCCAGAGGATAGGCAATGCCGACTGTGCCTTTATAAAGGCTGAATGTTTCAGGCGAGATGATTTTTACCAATAATGCGGGGAAAGGAATAATCTGGAAAAACATGTAACCCGCCAACAGGAAAAGAGGCAGCATCCCCGGAATTTCATACAATGGCACCTTGCCTCGTTTGCCCTGGATAATATATATAATAAATGCTGTAAATACTGCAGATGAAACAATAAATAAAGACCATGATGCCCTGGTGCCAAAGGCAAGAGGGGCGAAGATAAGGATAAAGAGATATAGTCGTTTGGTAAATTTA
>CAZTYY010000022.1:2937-20919 GCA_964617785.1 uncultured Desulfobacterales bacterium
AATAGATATACTGTCCCCGGAATTCTCATAATACCCGTCATATCCGTAGTATGAATAGAAGTCCTTCTCAAGATCGGCGGCATTGATGACGATACCGGGTATTTTGGAATCGATGTTCTGAAGACGTTTCAGACCCTTTTCGGCCATTTCATAGGTTGTCTTGCCGGCACGAACGACGACGATGGTTTGCTGCATAATCCGCTTTAAAATCATGGTGTCTGTTGCCGATGTTACAGGCGGTGAATCTAACAAAACAACATCAAACTCTTTGGTCATTTTTTCTATCAGGTGATTCATTCTTTCTGAATTGAGGAGTTCCGAGGGTGTTGGGGCCAGGGGACCTGACGTAATAATGTGAAGACCGGGAACAGGGCCTTTTGAGATAAACGATGCATCGACTGCTGTCCCTGCCAGAAAAGTGGAAAGCCCTTCGGAATTATCAAGCCCGAAAACTTTGTGTAAGCGCGGGCGGCGAAGATCGCTGTCGATTAACAACACTTTTTGTCCTGCATGGGCAAATGATACGGCAAGATTCGCTGCTGTTGTAGTTTTCCCCTCTCCAGCCGACATGCTGGTCACAAGGATTGTTTTCGGCGGCTGCTCCGCCAATGAGAGCATGATGGACACCCTCACTCCCCGGTAGCTTTCCGCAGAAGATGATGATGGCTCATTAAAAACAACCTTTTCCACGGCCATGTTGCCGTTTTTCAAAAACGGTATGACCCCGAGAACGGGGGCGCCTAACTTCTCCTCAGTTTCCTCAGGGGACTTGATCGTATTGTCAAGATACTCAATAAAAAAAGCAAGGCCCGTGCCGCCGAAAAGTCCGAGCACAACAGCGAGAAGAATGTTAAGCATTTTTCTCGGCTTTGCCGGGAACTCAGGTGTTTCTGCCTTGTCTATGATCGAAACACTCACCGGCTGTATCTTTTCCATAATTCTCTGCTCCTTGATTTTTGTGAGCAGAGCGTCGTAAAGATGCCTGTTTGTGTCGACCTCTCTTTTCAAAATACCATACTGGATAAACTTTTCCTTGAGATTGACAGCTTCGGTTTTTGTTCTTTCAAGAAGCCATCGCAGGTTTTCCTCATTTGTTTTTGCAAGTTCATATTCATTGGCAACCGATTTTACGATCTTTAATATCTCATATGTGTTTTTTTCTCTCATGCCTTTAAGTTCGCCTTCGACACGTTTCATCACCGGATGTTTCTTTCCGTATTTTTCCGAATTCTCCGTCAATTTTTGTTCCAGCCTCAGTATCTCCTCCTGAATCGACTGCAGTACTTTGCTGGCTGTTACAACCGGCATTGTCTCAGCCTCTTCAGGAGTCGCTTCTCTCATTTTTTCATAAAGCGCTTCCATCTCCTTTCTTTCCGCTTCAGCCTTGGTCAGACGAGTTCCGAATTCTGCGAGTTTCTGAGGGATTATCGCCACCCTGTCTTCAATGGTTACAATATCATTCTCCCTGACATAGGTTTGCAGTATGTTTTCAGATCTTGCCAGCTTTTCTCTTTCTTCTCCGGCCTTTCCGGTCATCCATGCTATGGCATATCCGGATGACTGCATTCTCATGTCAAGAAGCTCATCAATGTATGCCTTAGCTGCCTTATCCGCGATCAATCCTGCAAGCACCGGATTTTCAGACATAAAACTGATGGTCACAACCCGGCTGTTCATTAAAGGCTCAACTTCAAGCCCTGAACTGATAATATGCGCGATCATTTCGGCAGCCGTCTTTCCTCCCCCTTCAGCCTCATCAAAGGCTTCATCCGTTGTATTTATGCCGGTAACCTTTAAGGCAACATCTTTCAGCTCGGAAAACCAGCCTAAAATACCCCCTAAAACAGGCAAAGAATGATCCTCCCGGATAAAATCGGACCGGTATTTGGTATCAAGTGCCAGTAATTTGACTACCCTGTCAGCAACAGACAGGCTTTTTATGATCTGAACCTGGGTTTCAAGAAATTCAGGATCCATAAAATGAATCGGATAACTTTGTCCAAGCGGGTTGGCTTCACTTTTTTCTATCAACACCTTTGTGGACGCCCTGAATACAGGTGCTGCGGTAAATGTTCCGATAAATACTACAAGAAAAGTTATGATAAAGAAGGTGCATACCGTAAATTTTCTCTTCTTTATAATTCTGATATAATCTCTTAAATGTATTTCTCTTTCTTCCATAATTTAAAAAAAGCTCTCCGGTACAACAATAACATCATCCGGCAATACAACCTCATCCATCATGACATCTTCCATTACTTTTTCTTTAGCCCCGACTTTTCTTATAATCTTAATTCCGGTTTTCGAAGCTTTTGCTGTAAATCCTCCGGCCATTGTCACCGCCTTAATTATTGTCGGATTTTCATCGCATGAATAAGCATCAGGTTTTTTTACTTCACCGGTTACATAAAAAACTTTCTGTTTCGGAATATAAATACTGTCGCCATCCTTTACCTGGATATTGAAATCCATTTGTCCCTTTTCGACAAGTTTTTTAAGATCCACCTCAATTATGTTTTTATCGGGATTTCCGTTGCTTTTTTTAATTTTTGCCGATGTTCCGGCATGTTTTGTCAAACCACCGGCCTGTGAAATCAGCTCCAGAAGGCTTGTTCGCTCGCGAAGGTTATATATGCCGGGATCATTGACCTCCCCTAAAATCACAGCCTTTCTGCTCCTGTGTTCCTTGATAAATACATTCACCTGGGGGTTGACGATATATCCGTCAGCGTAAAGCCCCTGTAGCTTTTGAGCGACTCCTGAAACAGTAAAATCCTTCACAACAATCTGCCCGAGAAGCGGGACAACGATGGTACCTTCATATGTCACTCTGGCAACAGTCGACAGGTCATCATTTTCATAAACAGTGATCTCAAGAACATCACCCTCGCCGACAATATAGTCTCCGGCATAACTGAGGTTACAGAACAAACATATCATCAATATATATAGGAATTTTTTCCCAACATTCATAAATTCACACACAAACCCATTCAATTAAAAAGTCCCTGTAGCGCTTATGGTAACGGTATTATCTGAATAATCAAAGAAAGAAACATTAGAATCCCTTCTGGTGTGGGAATATTCGGCTTCAGCAAAATACTTCTCGTTGAATTCATATTTCCCGGTCAATGATATTTTGTACTTGTTGTCATCCCTTTCTTTTATGATGCCGTAATAAGTAATGGCCCCTTCATAAGTCTCTGCCATGTAAAGAACTTCGGCGTTTCCTGTAATCCTCTCCGTGAACTTTTGTATATATTCAATCGCCAGGCTGTTGACAAGTGTGTAATACGTATCTTTTTCTGTGTCTGTAATTGCAGTTTTATTAATTGTAGTTTCATTTGTCCTTCTTACTATCGTTAACCCGACCGCTGTCTTGGGCGTAAATGTATGGTCAACCCTAAGTTCCATTACAAAATCTCCGGCTGATTCGATATCAGAACTGTCAAAATCTTTTGTTCCATAGCCTACCTTTATCTCTCCTCTTGACTTGGCGGTAATATCCCACTTGACTCCTGTAAAATAACGCATTTCAACGCTGTCAAAGCTGTCATATAATCCTGGAATGTCATAACTGATATCCGCATACTCTATCTCGGCAAAAACAAAAGTTTTTTTTGTTAGCCTGTAAAACGTATACCACGCAATAAAATTGTCGTTACGATCAGCTACGCTGTACACATCTTCTTTATAGCCCAATGAAAACAGTGAAAAATCGACCCGTAGCCCCACTTTATCCGTAGCATCGTATGTAATCATCAAGTTGAATAGGTTGCTCCAGAATTTGTCCTGCTTGTTGGAAATGCCTTCTCCCATGGGTTCGTAACCGTTGAGATACAGATCTGCAACATCGAAGGAAAGCCCGCCTCTCAGGTTATACTGAAAAGCGCTCTCAACCCTATTATTGGTAATATCTTCATCAGCGTAATCCCAGTATTTTTGAAATTCCGGTGAATAGAGAAGGTAAGCCTGGTAACGCCTGAATGTTTCCGACTTTCGTCTACTGAGACTGAGGCCTCCGGGAACGGTATTTGTTGTATCGATCTCAACCATTTTTTCCTTTGTACCCGGAAGAGCCATCCATAAACCCGGAGATACCGCCGTTATAAAATCTCCCTCCTCATTATCGCTTGTTTTAAAAACATTGGAAGTGTATTTTTGAGATAATGTTAAAGAAGGGTGCAGCATCCCTGTTTTACCACCAAAAATGTTCCCGCTGATTCTATCTTCTTCAGCAAAAGCTCCTAGTGGCATCATTACAGCAGCTATTAATAGAATAAAAAAAATTCTCATATTTTTCAATCCTAACACCTATCCTATGAAGGACTTGCGGACCCGGGTCCATCCCCTCCAACCGGTCCGGCTGCAGCGGGCGCCGCAGTAGCCCCTGCATCTACGGCCTCACCCGGCGTCAGGGCCAACCCTTCCTCTTCACCGGCATCACCGGCCAAACCGTCTCCTGAATCGATAAGAAGATTTTTTGCCGCACTAACAAGAGTTGAGGCCTCAACAGCATCGACATTTGCCGCCAGAGCACCTGCCTCAATTTCGCCCGGTTCAGCACCGGACATGATGGCAAGGTTAATAATTTCTGCGGGATCACCCCCTCCAAGGATGGCGAGTGCCACAACATCCGGTGCAGGGTAAAATTTAATGGCTGCAGATGTCAAAGAAGCGGGGGTGACCCCTGTTTCAAGAGCAGCCTTCATCATAATGGTTACATCCATGCCTTCGGCTTCGGCTTTACTGATGATCTTTTCAAGCTCAATCCTGTATACTGCCACATCAGTCGTATCGATTTCGACAAGACTCTTCTTGAATAACTCCACATCATAGCCTTCAGAAAACGCTGTTCCGGAAAAAACCAGTACTGCAGCCAGCATGATTACAATTCTTCTGCACATATTTTCACCCCTGTTAAAAACAATCCACCTGAATTTCACATTCACCTCATATGAATCCGGCCGTCCTGTAAATTCAGACGACTTTGCTTAACAAATCCTAAGTCCTAAACCGGATAAACAGGCAATAATAAAATTTATTGCCCGCCACTTCAATGATGCCATATCAAGGCCATGTATCCGGCCTTCAGTTTTTGATGCCTTTTCGATTGAAAAAACTTTACCGATAAGTGACTGTTCTGCAAAAGGTTCATCAAAAACCGACAAAGCATCGCCCTTTGTTCTAAATAGTTTTCCGCCTTTCTCTGTTTTTTTTATCCGGATGAGCCTGTGCAGCATAGGAAGACCAAACCAACTCCTAAAAAATACAAGGTCTCCAATTGTTAACCTGTCAGCCGGAACTTTTCTTATGGTAACAGTGTCACCGCTCTTTATAAAAGGGGTCATGCTTTTCCCGGTTACACTGACCCTGAGATCCGCCCCTCTTTTCAGTATGTCCTCAAAAAGTGTCGCCATACCTTCCTTCGGAGATGTAATGTTCTTATACGTCATGTTATTCCTGCAGAAACTCTTCAATAACATCCGCCACACCAACTTCAGGCCTGAATTCAAGTTCATATGCCGGAATCCCGGTTGCAAGAGCTTCACAAAAGCCAAGGACATCTTCCATAACAGGCTTGTCATACCAAGGGATGGATGTAACCGGCATTAATCTCTCCATTGCTTGCCTATTGCTGATTTCTTTTATCCTGTTTTCTTTTCCCTGACTGAGAAACATTAAACCTGAAAGCTGAACACTCTTATTCTCCGCTATTCCTGCCTCACCGGGCCATGGTGTTCCATATGCGACAAACCGTCCTTCTTCTTTTTTTACAATCATCCGATCATCAGAAAAAGGTTTTATATTAGGCCTTCCTGAAATCTGACTGCATAATGTGCTTTTTCCGGCACCGGATTTACCGGGAAAGACCAGGCCTTTTCCTTTAACTTCAACACCTGCGGCATGAATCAAAGCCCCCTGCCTCTCTGACAAAAAATACATGACGAGTATCTGGTCGAGTGGATAGCATACAGGGCTTGATATTTTCTGTTTTTCTTTGTTTCTTTCTATCAGTTTATCCCCGCAATAGACTGTTACATCTCTGTAGTCTTTTCCCATTCTGGCCATACATACAGGGTTTTCAAACTCCGGAGGTTTTAAAGAGATCAATCGATCTTCCCCGCCAAGCAACATAGACCAGGAACTTTCACTCTCAAATATTTTTTTCATCCCTTCAGTGTCAGGCATATCATCTATTTCAAGACTTACGCTTATATCTGAAACGCCGGCACTTGTTGTTTTTCTTTCTTCAGCAAAACCCTGATACACAGGCTCGAAAGGAAGACCGATATCCATAGTCCTGCATTCAACGTTTATATTTATACCGCCTATCTGCATAATAACTTTTCTTGCTGCCACTATACTATGAGCCAAGACCTGCACAGGCTTGAGCCATGCAAATGGCAGAGAAAGGCCCAGGTCCTCCCACAGTCTTACAACCTACTGCAAGAACTTCTTCCGCGGCAAGCTCGATTGTTCTCAGTTTTGGCTTTTCATACTCTTTCTTTTTGTTCTCTTGTTTCATATCTCCCATCCTGTTCAACTTGATAAAACGCTGAAAGCCCGGCTTCCCGCGGATTACATATTGCTTTATGTCTATATTGCGCTATTTCGCAAAGGTAATCGGAATGCATATCCGCTCTACCTGTTTCAAGCTCAAAAAACGCAGGACAATAGCCGCAAAGAGCTATTTTTTTACATCCGCTGCATTGAAAATCGCTGCCGGCAATCCGTTCTGATATTTGAGGAATCACGCCCTTCCAGCCTTTTAAAAATGATCTGTCAGACAAATTGAAACTTGCGCTGTTTGTCATCAGGCAAGGCTTCACAACCCCTTTGGAATTTATGTGAAAGCTAGTCAGGCCGGCTGAACATAGGTAAAGAGGATCCTTTTCTGTATTCGAGAAACTGTTTTTTCTTTTTTCATAGTAATCTTTCCACTGCGAGAACCGGATCGGGTCAGAAAGCTCTTTTCCCACTGCATCTTCAGGAGGCACACGGAAGTTAAGCGGTGTTTTGTCATGGTCAAGGCAGGGAAACAATGCTGCGTCAAGTCGGAATGGAACTCCGAATTCAGCTGCCATGTTTTCAATATCATGGAACTCATCTATATTTTTTGTCATCAAAACGGTTTTCAATTTCACCCTGATATTGTTTTCAAGAAGCATCTTAATGCCGGACAAACACTTTTCATATGATCCATGTTTCCCGGTAATGGATTCATAAACATTCTTTGAAGCGCCATAAAGGCTTATTTCCACTGCCTGGGGCGGCAGTTCTTGAAACAGTTTGATTGTATCCATATTGAATAGAGTTCCGTTTGTAAAGATCGTAACAATGAGACCTCTCTTTTTCGCATGAGTATATATCTTTTTAAAACCGGGATTCAAAAAAGGCTCGCCTCCTGTGATCAAAAGATAGAGGCAACCTGCTTCAGTCAATTCATCTATAATCGTAAGCCATTGTTTAGTGGAAAGTTCTTCTTTGCAGGCTTCTCTCTCTTCCCCAAAAAAACAGTGGATACATTTAAGATTGCAGCGAGACGTTAAATCAATACTTCCTGAAACAGGTATCCTGAGTTGGGCAGCTTTTTGTCTAAAGCTGTTCAGATATTCCAGATTTTCCTTTTCTGTGTATGTGCAGCCCAAATTTACTCCTGTTCCTCAATAAGATTCGCGTTTATTAGTTCCGTTACAAACTCAAGCATATCCTTTTCAGCCTCTTCTTTATTGACGTCAAACTGAGAAAGAACACCTTCGAGAATATCATTTAACTTTTTCTTTCCATCAAGGTTTTGCCAAATATACTCCGCTGTCTGGTTCAATGAAAAAATCTTCTGCATATCTGCAAGCTTACCGCGAACAGGAACTAGTATAGTTTCTCCTGCTATCTCCCGTGAAACCACTTCCTCTTTTTTACTGTAAGCTTTATCCCATATTTTGAGATCTTTTTCTAAAACCACATTTATTACCTTACCCTAAGCGCCGGATCACCGAGTAAATTGTAAACAGCCGGCAAGTTACCTTCACATCCTTTTTCCACATATTTTCTGTATGCTTTCAAGATAGCTCTACCGAGAATTTTTTCTTTGTTATGAAACAGGATTTTAAAAAATTCTTCATCAAGAATCTTTGCTTCGGAATTCATCGAAAAACCTGTCGGAGACCAAACAGCAACTGCTCCTCCGTCCTCAGCGGTCACGAGCACCTCCCCGAGACAATCAAAACCAGGAAAAGAAAAACGGCCTGCGACACAAGTCATCGCAGCTACAACCGGATATTTTCCGCTGCCTTCAAGAATAGCAACATCTTCAGATGTCAGCATGCCCTCCCCTGCATACCTGTCAAGCGCGCCATGACCAAGATAATTTACAAGTGCCGGTCCATCTTGAAAGCCCTCTATTATTTTGTTTCTGGCATCATCAATAGAAAGCGCTCCCAGATATATTTTTTCCGCATAAAATCCAGAAGGCAACAGAGAGGCAATTGCATCGCTGTCGGCTGTAAAATCTCCGCCGTTATCCTGCTTATCTGCCAGCATCATGACAGGACCGGGGCTACTTAACCCGGCTGAGCTCTCATAGGCCTTTACTTTTTCTATATATTTTAAAAACTCATCAGAAGTCAGCACAGGGAGTCTTCCCACAGCCATCTCAGGCACGCCGTCATTTCCTTCTATATCTGCAAACCTGCTGTCAGATGCGAACAGACCGTCAGGAGTACTGATCATAAGCGGCGGCATAAGATTATCATCATTTTCCATATAATTTTTATAATCATAGGAGCCGTCTCCGGCCAGAACAATATATTCCGGAGCTTTTCTCCATTTATAATATGTATAAGCAAGGAAGTCTTTTATCGCTTCAGGACTGTATATACCGTAGTTGAACTCATCCATAATATCAGAGAGTTCAACGACCATGGTCTCGAGGCCCTGCTGTTTGCGATATTCACACAAAACATCCGCAGCATCACTCAATTCTGCGGGTGCAATAACGATATAATCCGCCCCGTTCCATCTCTTCTTAAGCCATGACTGACTACAGCCATTGACTGAAACAGCCTTTTCAAACCCGCCTGATGCCACCGCCACATAAGGCGTATCAGCTCCCGAAGGAGCAAAGTTTATGCTATAAATACCTCCTCCTGAATCTTCAGGAACGATTCCTGATAACGCCACAGGGTGTTGTGGATCCGTAATATCAAATAAGGCAATATTCGGATTTGTAAACCCGGTAACCGTCACGGTCTCATTTTCATCGCCCGTAAATTTCAACATATTTTCCTGTGCAAAGTATGAACGCTGATAGCTCAGGTCAAAAGAATTGACATAGAAAATACTGACTATCGCTCCGGTATCGGTAAGCCCTTTTATTTCAACAAAGTTTTCATCAGCATCAAGCAACAGTTGATCAAAAAAGATCTCGATAGTTGAAGTAGATGTGCCATCGAAAGATCCCTCTCCCACTTTATTACCGTTAAGCGAAACTTCGACATGATGATCCATGTCACATTCCGGATCATCAAACCCTCCACGGAGATTGACGGAAAGGGATGCCATGCCTGGAACCCGTGCTGCACCTTCTGTTGTTATTGAAAATGGCTCGCTGTCAATTCCGGCAACAATGACCTCCCAGGACCAGTAATCAGAATCCGGATTTTCGGAAAACCCGGGTAACGCATGACTATTCTCTTCTCTATGAATGTTGCATGTAAATGTAACTGTGTCTATATTATATCCCGAATCATATTCTGCTGTCCTGCTTTCTGTTGACTCCATTTCAAATCCACGGCCTGTTTTAAGCCAGTAGATGTTTTCATTTGTATATATGCTGTCTACAGCCTTGCCAAAAAAAATGATTCCTTTATTATCTTCCGCCTGTTTCCAGGATACAGGTTCACCCTTTGTGGTCAATGAAAGGCGTTGTTTCCGGATAAGACGTTCGGCTGTTCGTGAGGATATGCCAAGGGCTTCTTCTATCGCTGACCTGTCGATATAATAAAACCCGCTGTCAGTGACGCTGATCTTCGCCCGGCTTCTCTGCCATGGAAACAGGAATCTGCGTACAACTTTTTTTGCATTTTTCCTTGCATTGACTCTCAATTTTTTTAGAGCAGTCTTTTTTCTTGATTCCCTTTTGAACTTCTTATTTTCCGTGTTTGAATAATAATTTGAACCGGAAAACATCTTCATCTGTCTTGTGGATGCATAAGACGATTCTGAAACCACGTCTTCTGCCGTGACAGTATATGGGCCGTGAACGCACTTCCGCCTGCTGCGGGCCTCTTTTTCTATCAGTTTATAAGTATAGGCTACACCCGGGACCGCAGTCGTATCCACGAATCTGTAGTTCCCACCCTGAGCTGATACCAGAAGCCCGGGCAGCAATCTGTCATTAAGACGAATGAATTTGCCGTCATCTTTCCTCAAAAGGTTGAATCCAACTGTGCCAATCTCCGAGGCGGTCTCCCATTCAACCACTACCTGTCCATCCTCAATTACGGTCCTGAAGGAAGAAATAATCGCCAAAGTCGGAATATATACTGTATCGCTTACGCTGTTGTATATGACATCGATGTTATAACCACCAATTACATAAAGGGTTCCGTTGTTTGGGTTTAACCCGTCTGTTGTTGAAAGCGGCAGGGCCAGACGAACGCTGGATCCATTATTTTCAAAAACACCGGTATTCGGTCCTGTTTCATAAAGCGTAATCTGTTCACTGTCACCTGTTGTGGAATCGCCCACAGTAACAGAGACGGTTTCAATGATCCCAGGATTTGCATTAGCGCTTTCATCAACGACCCTTATATACGCTGTCCCTGTTCCGCCATCCATTGGATAGCCGTTTACGGAATTCCCATAAGCATCAGTAAACTCCACGCTTGTGACATCGGTAATCACTCTGAATGTATTAAAGGCTGTATGCGTGATAACCCCTTCTGTCCCTTCAACGGCGGTTACTCTGGCGGTCCAGATACCTGTGGGATCAGAACTCGCGATAATCACACCAAGCTCCCAGGTACTGGTTGCGGCGCCGGAGTCAGCCACATTGATCATCGTATCTGAAATTACCGGAGGAAGACCGTCTGAATCAATGATGTCGAGTGTCGCGTTGCTTATGTCAAAACTTCCAAAAGGATCGCTGATGACAGACCGGACATATATCGTCTCACCCAGTTTTACCAGGTTGACCAACCCGCCACCCGGATAGGCTGCATCGTAAAACTCGATAGAATCGACATTAATTACGGTTTCAGCATATAGATCAATCCTTGAATTGCTTCCGCCTGCTTCAGGCGAAATAATGATATTTCTCCACGTCCGCGGTTCATTATTCTCAATATACAGTGTTATCGCCTCACCAGTGTTAAGCGAAGCATCTCCTGAAACCGGAACGTTAAATGTAAATTCCTGGGGAATAGTGTCTACTGGAACTATCTGGCTTAGGCTTCCTATAACTCCTGAATCAGATCTTAACTCAACAGTAATCTCCCGGTTACCGCTAAACGCGGATGTGCTGAGCCACAGAACAACAGGAATACCTCCACTACTCCCGTCTATTGTAATGTCAGCCTGGCAAACAGGTGTCATTGTCCATGTATCTGACTCTCCCCTCCCTCTAATGGTCACATCTGATTGAAGCGTTGAGGGAGGAGTCCGGTTTAAATCATTGGGTGAAGAGTAAAGATAAAGCGACTTATTTCCATTGGCAGGTGCAGAAGATTCGGAAACGACAACAGAGGGAGCCGTAATTGTGCCGCCTACACCAAGCGGATTATCGATGACCGCGCTGTTCTCGATCACGGTTCCGGCGGGAGTATCGGCAGCCACAGTAACCTCAAAAATGATCGCAACGGACCCGTCTACCGGCACACTAATATCGGTAATATCGAGAAAGCCTGTGTTGTTCATGCCATTTAGTGCGGCAAGAGAGTTATCAGTAGAACCAACCGGTATAGCAATGACTGTAAAGTCGGTAATATTTGCGGGAATATTATCTGTAACGCTTACGCCTGATGCTGCTCCGCCTCCTGATTCTACTAGGGTGATCGTGTATCTCAAAACATCACCGGGTTCTGGGTAACCACCGTTTAAGTCGTAAACCGTTATGGTAGAAGTGGTCAGATCAGGCCCTAAGACATTTGTCGGATTGAGGGCAATGTCGTTATCAGGAATATTGTCAAACGTCGGGCTCGAAACAGTAACCGTATTCGTAACAGCCGGAATTGCATTTGCGTCCGGGTTAACCGTCAAAGTTATTGTCGGCAAAGAATTTCCGACAGGCACAGTGCCCGAATAAGTCCAGGAAATAGTCGGTTCCGAAGAATCGACAAGCGTCCAACCGGTCCCTGAACTCGACACATAACTAAGGCCGGTGGGCAAAGTATCTGTAACTGTGATAGTGTCAGTCTCATCGCTCGGTCCGTTATTGGTCACTTCTATGGTGTAAACACCATCCTGGCCAACCGTAAAATCGCCGGTATGACTCTTTGTGATGGCAAGGTCGGCAACCGACGTGTTTGTAACCGAAATGATCTCGGCACTCAGCAGCACCAGGTCAGCGCCTGTACTGAAAGTCGATGTTGCCGATATATCATTGGGATTCAGATAAGTGCTGATATCATATGTATCAAAATCGACCCCATAACTGGTATCTGTGCCCAGTATATTAATGGTAGAATTAAACTGATTGTCAATAGGGTTCAGGCCATCGGTGAGCGGGTTCCCGTTAAAAAGAATCTCTTCTGTAAAATCGTCTTGCGGAGATGAATTTCCTATCGGACCAGAATTTCCTTCATCCCCTTCCCAGCTGATATGTGACATTTTCCCATCTATCTGGGCCGGATCTGAGGGAATGCGAAAATTGCTCGGTGTTACGCTAACCGCACTGCCCCTGTGATATTGAAAACCATCAAAAACATTCACCACCCGTAAGCGCGCATTGGTTATTTCCTCATAAATGACAAGCAGCGACCAGCCCGCAACAACTGCCTGGACAGAACAATGCGGATCACCCGTATTTACTGTAAGATTTGAAAACGTGTTATTGTCATCTAATATTACATAATTTGTTACGTCCACAAAACCGCTAAAAAAATCATAATCGTCACCGTTATAATTGAAAGTTTCGGTAAAAGTCCGTTCTGCCGTGAGATCATAACCGTTAAAGGTTATATCATAATCCGGAGTATTTTGGGTTGAGCCTGCATCAACAGAATAAGATCCTGCCCAATACAGGTAAGCAGCCTCAACAGTTGCGCCGACCGGGATGCCGGAAAGGATTGCCGAACTTGTATTAATTACAGTACATGCACCCCCGACGTTAGACCCGGTCCTCAGGGTTCCCCCTGTACCGGTATAATTTAAATTTCCGGCAAGACTCTGATAAAGCGATATAGGAGTCCCCGCATATGCATTTGCAGCAACAAACAGCATTGCCAGAATTCCGATTAGTATTTTTACACTTTTTGTCATACCGCCCCCCCCGGACTAGCTGTCAACAGTTTTCTTTTTCAATTACAACTACTTATATATATAGCACCTGTATTGATATTTCTTTCCATAAATTTACTACCACAATATAAAGTGTGTGTAAACCACAAATACACATTATATGGTAAATTATTTTACCGGCAGGGTGACGTATCTAATGGGTTGAGATCAATCTTGATATTTATTTAGGAATGACAGGTGGCTCGCACAAGAGGTGAATAGGCACCCCTTTTTGAATAATCATATTAGCGCAATCTAATCGACCGCCGATGATGTTTATCAGGATTAAGTTTCATTTCCTCTTCCCTGACAACACCGACAACCTTCAAGTCGATTTAAAAGGCGATCAAAGCAACATAAATTTTTACTGATAGACAACTTGTTCCGACTTTTCTACATTGTCTTTGGTGTATTGATATAAAGGTACCATTCTTTCCGGTTCAATTCCATCTAAATAGAGTTCTTGAAGACGACTCAAAGTACTTTCCTCTATCATCGAATCACCACATGACAGGCAAACATTTGCAGGCACATTGAAAAACACCATGATGTCATCTCGGCATTTAATAGTCTGGATAATCGATCTCTCCTCATATTCACCCGTGCAACCTCTGGTTGAACATTTCATTTTTGCTTCCTCCACTTGAAGTCGAGTTCTGTAAATATATAACAATACATATCGTGACAATACGTGCTTTTCTTTACGATTTTTCCCTGTGCATTATAAACACATTTCTTCCATCTTGACTTTTCCACTTAAACAAATTCCCTAAAAATTCAAACTGTATGTATACAATTTATAATTCGTTTATGCAAAAAAAGAAGTGACGTTGCTTCGAGGGCGTTAGGCGCAGGCGGCAGCATCTGTTTCGCAATTTCTCACTTTAAGTATAGGTGATTTTAAACGATGTCAAGACTAAAAATGAACGTGCGGCCTCCATATTCACTTTCTGTTTTACTATCTCTAAATTTCAAAGCGTTAAATGAGTATGTTTCAGAAAGTTTTTTTGACCCTTTTCTATAAGTGGAGTATTTTTACAATTTATTCTCACTGAACGCAAAAAAACCGGCGATCGCTTCTACGCGATCCGCCGGTTTTTTATATAAACTCGGTGTTGTGAATTTTGGTTTGTTTAGCCTTCGGTAATCTTTTCCGTAAGTTCGGGCATGAACTCAAGGATGTCGGCTATAATACCCACATCGGCAACCTGAAAAATAGGCGCCTTGGCATTCTTGTTAACGGCAACGATAAAGGGATTACCCTTGATGCCGCCAAGATGCTGGAACGAACCGCTGATGCCCATTGCCATGTAAACCTTGGGCTTTACGGTCTGGCCTGACGTTCCCACCTGACGTGATTTTTCCAGCCATTTGGAATCGACGATCGGCCTTGAGCATGACACGTCGGCGCCCATGGCATCTGCTAATGCCTGTGCAATTTCGATGTTGTCTTGATCTTCAATGCCGCGTCCGACCGATACGAGAACATCGGACTTGGTGATGTCAACATCACCGGCTTCAGCTTCAACGATCTCAAGAAACTTACGTCCAACTGCCAGATCACCGGCATCACCGGATTTGTCAACTACCTGACCGCCCGCAGACTTGCTCTCATCCGGCTGAAATACGCCTGGACGAACATTGAGGATTGCGCCTGCAGAAATATTGCAGTTCACGTGAGTGCTGACCTGGCCGCCGAATTCCTGCCTGATCACCTTAAGATTGTCGCCATCAAATCCTTCAAAATCCACTACATCTGCAACAAACGCAGAATCCATTTTAATGGACAGCCCGGGACCGAGATCCATGCCGAATGTGTCATGGGGCGCCAATACAATGCTGTCGCCCGGCAGAATATTAACCAAAGCCTTACGAATAACTTCTGCATTCGGATAAGCAATTGCATCGTTGTCTATTTTCCATACTTCGCTGTACGAAGCAGCCATTTCATTACAGACCGCATCACAATCAGCACCTGAACCTGCTACGATAGCCGTTACTGAAGCACCGGCATCAATCTTTTTTGCAGCTGAAATCAACTCGAGAGCCGAATCATCGGCAACGCCACCTTTATATGTAATATATGCAAAAATTTGGCCCATTATTTCAGCCCTCCTTTAGCTTTAAGGTATTCAATCAGTTTTGCGATTATTTCTTCGGTGCTGCCTTCAAGCATTTCAGCGCCTTCACCAAGTTCAGGAACAAAATAATCCACAAGTTTGACCTTAGCTCCGCTCGCACCTACCGCATCTGTAGCAACACCAAGGTCCGATGCTCCCTGAACCGGAATTTCCACTGATGCAACTTTTCTGATTCCGCGAATTCCCACATAACGGGGTTCGTTAATACCGGTCTGAATGGAAAGAACGCAAGGCATATCTATCTCATTCATTTCCTGGTTTCCGCCTTCGATTTCACGACCTACTTTCAGTTTTTTATCATCAATCACTTCAATGGTGTTGACGAGTGATGCATAAGGAAGATCCATCATTGCAGCCATCATTCCGCCAACCTGGCCTGCCCCTGCATCAGCCTGGGCACCTGTCATGATCAGGTCATAATTTCCTTTTTCAGCAGCTGCTTTTAAAATGGTTGCAACACCTTTTCCGTCCGAGCCCTCAAAAGCATCATCTGAAAGCAGAAGACCGTTGTTTGCGCCCATTGCCATTTCTCTTCTCAGCACTTCTTCTGATTCATCATCGCCGACCGTCACGACCGTCACGTTTCCGCCAACCCTGTCAACGATCTGAATCGCTTCTTCTACCGCATAATTGTCCCATTCATTAACAGAGTATACAAGGTCATCACGCTCTATATCAGTACCGTCGCTGTTGACCTCGATCTCATTTTCCGCGGTGTCTGGCACCCTCTTCACACATACTAAAATTTCCATATTCGTCCTCCCAGTTTAATATTTTATAACCAGCTTACAAGCAATTTTGAGTACATTATATTTTTACCTGCAGTATTTAGATACTTTTGTTACCTTATAATATGGCGATCAATCAGTTCCGACAAATCAATGGCCTCCATCTTTCCTTCCAGCCCCGCCACTTTGATGGCATCTTCCAAATTCACAAGGCAGAAAGGACAAGCTGTAACAATAACGTTTGCGCCGGCATCTGCAGCCATCTTCGCCCTTAATACACCCATTCTCTCCTCTTCTTCGGGTTCGTAAAAGAGCATCAGGCCGCCACCGCCGCAGCAGAATGAACGGTCCCTACTTTTCAGCATGTCAACCCTTCTGATTCCTTCGATGGCATCAAGGGCTTCCCTGGGATCTTCATAAATGCCGTTGTGACGTCCAAGATAGCATGGATCATGATATGTATATACCTTTGACTCATCTTCAATCGCGCGCAGCCGAAGTTCACCTGATTTTACGCTTCTTGTTACCACCTGGCTGATATGCTCAACCGGCGGAAGCCCGTTGTAATCATTGGCAAGGGCATTATACGCATGAGGATCAGAGGTAACGATCTTCCTTACGCCTGAATTCAATATTGCATCTGTATTCTGAGCCTTGAGATCTTGAAACAACATCTCTTCTCCGAACCGCCTGACCTCGTTCCCGCTGTCCTTTTCCGCTTTTCCGAGAACACCGAAATCAACGCCTGCTGCCGTCAGCACCCGAGCGGTCGCCTGGGCAATACTCTGCATCCTGTCGTCATAGGATGTGATGCTGTCAACAAAATAGAGCGTATCGGCTGTTTCGCCTTTCTCAAAAACTTTTACCGTACAAGTCTCAGCAAACTCTTTATCTTTTGCCCAGTCCGCACGTTTTTTCTCCATTTTGCCCCATGGATTACCGCGTTTCTCAACCGCACTCAGCGGTTTTTGCAATGACTGTGGCACCATTCCTTCATCTACCATGCCACGCCTGAGATCCACGATTTTGTCGATATATTCGATTCCAAGCGGACATTCCTGTTCACAGGCACCGCATGTCGTACATGACCAGATCTCGTCTTCCTCAAATATATCCCCAATCAGAGGCTCGCTTTTAAGAAAATCTCCCTTCAGCGGATAATTTTTAAACACCTTATCACGGGCCTTAATTGAAATAAATCTCGGGCTAAGAGGACGTGAAACAGCATTTGCCGGACACTGGTCGGAACATCTGCCGCAATCTGCGCAGGTATAAAAGTCCAGAATATGTTTCCATGTAAAATCCTCGAGCTTTTTGACGCCAAAAGATTCAAGGTCGTCAAGCTCTTCGTCCGACACACCGTGCCTTACCGGTTTGATATTACCGTGTTTTACCCTCATGAAAAACACATTGAAAAGTGAAGTGATCACATGAAAATGCTTTCCAAGGGGCAGAAAACACAGGAAAAAGAAAAAGGTCAGGTCATGCACATAATAGGATAAGATGTGTATGGCCTGAAGCGTTTCAACCGATATATACAGAAGTATATTCTTAAAAAACCATGTCAGGGTTAAAGGAGCGAGAAACTCAGCATGAACCCCCTTCTGAACCTG
>CAZTYY010000022.1:21019-25907 GCA_964617785.1 uncultured Desulfobacterales bacterium
CGCCACTGGGCAAGCCAGATCTTGGCAACATTGACGATCCGACTCGGAATATCATCGAAACGGCTGTCCGGTGCTGCCTTGACAAGAGGTGCGATTCTTTTTGCCATGATGTAGGTAAAAAGAGCCACTCCTGCAACCGGTATAAGAAGGGAGAAAATCGCTGTTGGGAAAAACCCGATGAAAAATTTTGCCGGAGAAATTAAGACTGGTTCCATTTTTTATCTTTTCCTTTATTTCAATTTGTATTTCATTTGTATTTATCTTGATTTACAATGAATGAATATTCATTCATTCTTCACAAAAATAAATTTTTCTTTTTACATCTTTTGCACCGCTAATGCAACCGTTTTATCCTCCGAAAGAGCTCTCTTCAATTTCCATGGCAGCTCCGTTTGTTGCGAGAATGGCTTCCATCTTGCCAAGTGTAATCGGAAGAATCGAGCTTAAGAAGAATTCAGCCGATTTTACCTGGCCTTTGTAAAAATCAGCGTCCTTTTTGCTTTGCTCGATCTTGGGTGCGGCAACTGATGCCCGCCACAGGAGCATCCATGCTGTAACAACATCACCCACAACCTCCATAAAAGGATGGGCAAATGCAAATGCATTTAGCACTTTTTCAGACATGGCTGTTTTGCCCATGTGCATTGCGACTTCACCTAGCTTGTTGATGGCTGTCTCAAGTTTTGCAGTATATTCTTCAAGCCCAGCCTCTTTTGCTTCTGCAATCGTCTTCTGCATTTCGCCGAGAAGGTTCATGAAATATTTGCCTTTTTTCATACCCAGCTTCCTTCCAAGCAGATCCATGGCCTGAATGCCGTTTGTCCCTTCATAAATCATGGTGATCCTGCAGTCTCTGAGCAGTTGCTCAACCGGGTATTCCTTGATGTAACCGTAACCGCCGTATACCTGCATTGCGTGGCTGCACATATCAAAAGATTTGTCCGTTACATATCCCTTGGCAATAGGAATCAGCACTTCCACCAGGCCGTGCCATTTATCCTTTTCCTCATCATTATCTGTAATGTCTGACATGTCTTCACAGCGGGCAACGTAATAAATAAGGCTTCTCATACCCTCAATATATGCTTTCATTGTTATAAGTTGACGCCGTACGTCAGGATGATTGATAATCGTAACAGAGGGTGCGTCCTTGTCCATCATCTGAAGCAAATTTTTCCCCTGCACCCTCTCTTTGGCATAATTTAAGGAATGCAAGTAAGCTGCGCTGGCACATGAAAAACCCTGGAAGCCAACAAGAAGACGAGCTTCATTCATCATCAGAAACATGGCGCGCATGCCTTTGTTTTCCTCGCCGAGAAGTGTTCCAATGCAGTTACCACTGCCGCCCAGTGCAAGAGAGGCTGTAGAATTACCGTGAATACCCATTTTTTCTTCAATGCCTGTACATACCACATCATTAAATTCGCCAAGGCTGCCATCATCATTCACACGGAACTTTGGAACCAGAAAAAGTGAAATGCCCCTTGTTCCCGCAGGAGCGCCTTCAATACGTGCAAGTACCGGGTGTATAATATTCTCAGAAAGGTCATGTTCACCGCTTGAAATGAATATTTTATTTCCTGTGATCGAATATGTGCCGTCTTCATTCTTTACAGCTGCCGTCTCCAGAGCCCCGACATCAGACCCGGCTCCGGATTCGGTCAGGAGCATTGTTCCGGTCCACTCTCCGGTAAACATCTTCTTCAGAAACAGTTCTATTTGTTTGTCGGTTCCGAACGCCTCCACAAGCTTTGCCGCTCCGTGAGTCAGGCCGGGATACATCATAAACGCATAATTTGCACCAAGCAAGTAATCGCTTGCAGCCATGGAGACAACGCGGGGCATGCCCTGTCCGCCGTATTCAACATCCTCGGGCATGGCAAGCCATTCTCCCTCCTTGAAAATTTTCCATGCCCTGTGAAACTCTTCCGGAACCTTGACCTGGCCGTTTTCAAATTTCACCCCTTGCTCGTCACCGATCTTCTGGGTCGGCAGAATCTCCTTTATAGCAAGGTTTCTCGCCTCGGAAACAATCAAATCCACGGTTTTTTTATTGAACTCTTCATACTTTTCATGCTTGCTCAATTCTTCTACCTTGAACTGTTCGTGCAGGACAAAATCTACATCCCTGCGATCTGCAATTTGCTGAGCCATGCTATCTTCTCCTTATTCTATGTATTGTTTTTGTCTTGCTGGTTTCCAGCAATAACTATTTACTCTTCCGCCTGACTTCCGTTGCTGCCTATACCTTTAAAGTAAAGATCCACCAACGGATCTGCCATGGTTACAAGTTCGTAACTACCATCTGCATGCACCCAGGTATTAATAACCTCATCCACGGCGCCGAGAATATATCTTTTTACAAGACTGACATACAGGTCCTTCCGGATACTTCCTTCTTCCTGTCCCTGCTCAATCAGTTCACCGACCATTCCAAGATACATCTTTGTGATCTCTTTTATCTGTTTTTCTATATGACGTGTCTGTCTGGCTTCAGCCTGGAAAACAATCGCCATATTCTTATCACGCTGAAATTCCGTAAGATGCCGTCGTATAAAATTTTTCAGCTTGTCAATGGCATTGCCGGTCTTGTCGATTTCTTCCCTGAATCCCGCAAAGATCTTTTTTGTTTTATAGTCAAAAAACTGCAGAAGGATGTCATCCTTACTTTTGAAATACAGGTAGATCGTTCCCCCGGCGACTCCGGCTTCTTGGGCAATCTGTGATATGGTTGAATGGAAAAAACCCTGTTCTGCGAAAACCTTTATCGCAGCTTCCAGGATTTTATGGTATTTATTGTTTTTATTTGAATCTGTTTTATTTAAATCTGTTTTATTAATACCCGGCTCCATAATAATTCTCTTCTCCATAATGAATGAATGTTCATTCATTTATCAGAAAGCCGGAGTATAAGTCAAGAGGAAATTTTAATGTTCAGGAATTCAAATGAACTTTAACCTGTCTCAACGGAACAATCCAGTCGTGGCTGTTACAAATATCAAGGCATACGCGGGAAACCGCCCTCTTGAGAATTTCATAGTCAGGTGCGGCATCACCGAAAAAATCCGCCATTATTTCAAGGTCAAGGGAACTCGGGCCAGCTGTCTTAAACTGAACCGCTATTTTTCTGGTCTTCTTTTCATACCCTATGTCCGCCAACCCTTCTGGCAACTCTTTTTCAAATATTTCAGGCAATTGAGATGTTATCGCGGTTCTGTGCGTATAATCAAGCCTGAAAGTTATCCACAATCGGAAACCTGAAGAGAGATTCACCGGAGATTGTGAAAGAAAAGCCAATGTCCGGTAATTGACAACAGCTCCTCCCAGAAGTTCCATTTTTACGGTTTCAGGTGTCTGTACAAGGATTTTGCCGTGCGTGCCGCCACTCAGTTTTACCCATTCTTTTGGTTCGCAGGGAAACCAGGGTTCGTTTTCAGCAAGCGGCCTTGAACGAAGGTCTAACAGATCTTTTATGGGCAGGCGAAGAGTACCGCCGGAGAGCGACCTGTTGACCATCTGGGTATGAAGATTTATCGCCATTACTTCATACGGAATCCCTTTAAAAACCAGCAGTTCGCCTTCCCTTACCGGGCCGATATTCAGCATAAGCTTTGCCTGCTGCCAGACAAGGGGCAGTGCCTGTTTTGATGCCCAGCCTATCCCGAGGATAAAAATAGCGGCAATGGATAAAAGCACCCAGTCGCCTGAAAAATAAAGTACGGCAAGAAGTGCAAATACGGAAAAAAGCACGCCGCAAGAGTAGTAGGCAACATCAAACAACCGTGCATAAAAAGAGCGCTTCTCATGATGAATCGGGCTGAACCTTCGAATCGGCTTGTGGAGATAGAAAAAAATGATCCATGTTAATACAAAAGCGAGGAAGGATAACAGCAGGTTTCTGCCCCTGCTTCTGAAAAAAATCTGCATGACTTCCCTTGCAGACTCGGAAAAATTTTTTCTCTTTCCCAGATGCCTTTCCAGTCTTCCCTCTACAATGTGCATCCTGGTTCTGATTTCATCCTGGCGGCTATGCCATTGCCGGCGCATGTACTTCAGTTTTTCAGCAAGCGATTCTTTTTCAATGTGTTTGAGGAGAATATCAATATTGTCAAGTGCCTTATTAATCCCGGGAAGTTGCGATTCATAAATTTCTATTTGGTTTCTGAGCTTTTCTATTTCCCTTGGGACGGCGGTCAGCTTTTTCAGCTCCCTGAAGGCAGGGCTTAAAAGTTCTTTCATTTCCTTTTTAAGATCAAGGCCGGCTTTCTTTTCGTCTTCCACTTTTCCGGTTTCAACATTGGTTGCAAGCTGAGTAAAGGTCGCTTCCAGATTATCCTTTTTTAAACTCAGCGCGTTAATTTTTTCCCTCAGTTCCTGCTCCCTGCCGAGCCCTCCCGAACCCTGGAGAATGCCCTGAGACCTCTCAACCTCATCAGACACATGATCAATCGATCTCACCAGCATCTCAAGACTTACAATTCTTTTTTTCAAGCCCTCTTCGCTGTTAAACGGTTCCTGAGCTGAAACCGCTTGAGTAGCGTGGCACAGAACTAAAACCAGCAATAAAATTCTTAAATATATTTTCATTTTCAAGTGACACCTCATGAAGTTAAAAAATGTGCCCATGTTCTGAAAAAAGATATAACCTTTGTTCAATCCATTGTAATAAATAGAAATATACTCTTTTTTGAACATTTATGCTTATTTGTCAAGCGATTTGTTTAGTGTTTAGTGATGCGCTCTTGACACTTCAATCTTGCCCGGATAAATGAGAACCATGTCATCATTCAAAGAACTCGACCTTTCGGGCATAAAAACTTATTCGGCAACTGACAGGAAATCACTCGTCAGCACTTCAAAAGAGGCTGTGCCGCCAAAACCGGGAATG
>CAZTYY010000023.1:0-25896 GCA_964617785.1 uncultured Desulfobacterales bacterium
AATAGCCCTCTGCTTGCTGTCTTTGCTGTAACCGATTAAGTTGTCATCAACAAAAGTGATATATTTGCCGGGTATTTCTCTGAGCTCGCTTAGAACATCTTCAGCTGTCCGTTGCCTGTATTCTGTACCTAAATACTGAGTGACGCTGCAAAAATTGCAATTGTGAGGACAGCCTCTGGATGTTTGCACAGACTGCCAAAGATAGTTTGGGTTAAGAAGATCCCTGCGAGGGATTATATTGAAGTTCGAAAGATCGATTTTCGGGCCAATATATTTTTGTTTCAGTTTATTGGATTCAAAATCTGTTATAACTTGATGCCAGATGCCTTCAACTTCTCCTGCTACCACTGTGTCTGCAAAGTTGAAAACTTCTTAAGGAATCAAGCTGGCATGAATTCCGCCAATAACCACTTTTATATTTTTTTCCCTGTATAATTTTGCAATTTCGTATGCACGGTTGATAGATGTTGAAAAGGCAGTAATACCCACGAGATCAGCTGGTTCATATTCAAAGCTGTCAAAGTTTTCATCGATTATCTTAATTTCCCAATTTTGGGGTGTGACTGCAGCGATGTATGCAAGCCCAAGTGGTTGAAACCGTGTGGCACGACTCAATAAATATCCACTTTTCTGTTGTACAGGGTTGATTAATAATAGTTTTGGTATTTTTAAAAAATGATAACCTAATTATTAACTTGTAATTTTTATCTGCCATTTATCATGAGAAATCGCAAAAGGCAAAAAATTTTTAACATGTTATGGATAATATGGTTTTTCACTAATTCATCCAATTTTTGCTACAATTTGGTCGAATTTGGTCAATATTATCTTTTTGTACACATTATAGAATTTTCCTTGATTTTCTGTAAAGCCTTGTGGTATAAGGATCTTCAATTTGCCGCCGACGTAGCTCAGGTGGCTGACCTGCTGATTCGTAATCAGCAGGTCAGCGGTTCGAGTCCGCTCGTCGGCTCCAATGAAGGGAATAAATGATTTTTAACGCATCCACCATAGGCAACTCAAGCCGGACATCCCAACCCCTTTACAACAGTAGAATTATGAATACTTTTGTCGAATACCTCGATAAACGCTATCCCTCTGTTAATATAGATGATATTTTTGAATATGCAGGCATGACAAAATATGAGGTAGATGATAACGGACACTGGTTCTCACAGCGCCAGGCCGATCGTTTCCATGAAATAACTGTTGAAAAGACAGGAAATGAAAACATTGCAAGGGATGCTGGCCGTTATATCACATCGGCGGCAAAAGTCGGTCCACTCAGAAAGTTTGCACTCGGGATGATCAACCCGGCAAATGTATATCTGATGTTTGGCAGGCTTTCCCGGGCAGTATCGCGGGGCGCTGTTATAAGCTCAAAAAAACTGTCGTCCAACAAGGTGGAAATTATATCAACTCCAACGGTTGGAACTGACGAAAAACCCTATCAATGTGAAAACCGGCTCGGAAGCATTGAGTCTCTTTCAAAACTATTCACTGAGGAATTTGCTGAAGTTGAACATTCATTATGTATTCATAAGGGAGATGACTGCTGCAAATATCTGGTTTCATGGGAAAAAACACAGTCTTATCGATGGAGGAAGGCCTGCAGCATTTTCATGACAAGTGGTCTTATTGTATCGTTAGCACTCTCTTTGACGATAAAGCCTGGGTCGCTGCCTCTATTCCTGATACCATTCCTGTTTTTAAGCCTTTTGTTATTCCTATATGCTGAATATCTTCAAAAAAGGGCACTTGAAAAAATTATTTATGATCAAGGGGATGTTGCCAAGGAACTTATAGATGAATTAAACGCTCATCACAGCAATGCTGTTCTGGTGCAGGAGATTGGTCGGGCCATTTCAACTGTTATGGATATAGACAAAGTGATTGAACGCGTTCTAAAGTTAATAGAGAAGCATCTTAATTTTGATCGCGGCATGATAATGATTGCAGATGATGAAAACACCTTTTTAAGATTCAAGGCAGGATATGGATATACTGAAGACGAGGAGAAGGTACTTAAAGATATTGAATTTAGAATTGATGATGCTGACTCTGTGGAAGCCCTGGTAAAGTCTTTCAAAAGCAGGAAGCCTTTTGTCGTAAATTCTTCTTCTGAAATAAAGAAGAGTTTTTCAAAGCAAAATGGTTCTAAATTGATCGAGAAAATGGGCGTTGAATCGTTTGTTTGTGTGCCGATTGCGTATAAAGAAGAGCCGCTTGGCCTGCTTTTCGTGGAAAAGATACAGGTTAAAGGACAGCTTACCCAAAGCGAAATAAACATTCTTGCAGGAATTGCTTCCCAGACAGCCGTGAGCATAGTAAATGCCACGTCTTTTCAAAGGATTCAAGAGAACGAGGAGAAATACCGGCTTCTTGCAGAGACTGCTACAGACGTTATCTGGGTACTTGATATGACGATGCATAAATATATATACATCAGCCCTGCCATAATGAAACTTCTCGGCTATGAACCGGTTGAAGCCATGGCTTTCAGTTTGGAAGAAAGCCCGGCATTATTTATATCTGAAATCACTGTCGCGACTTTTGATAAGATGCTGAAAAAAGCTGCTGAAAATGATGAGGAATGTTCAAAGACCTTGATAATGGAGCAGGAACTTTTTTGCAAAGACGGTTCAAAAGTATTTACCGAAACCACAGTAAGCCTGTTAGAAGGCACAGGAGAAGAACAACCCCGGCTGTTCGGTATCACAAGGGACATATCTGAGCGGAAAAAAGCGGACAAAGAAAAGCAACAGCTTGAATCACAGCTTCAGCAGTCCCAGAAAATGGAATCAATCGGAACGCTTGCAGGCGGTATTGCACATGATTTTAACAATATCCTCGGCATAATACTTGGAAATACAGAAATGTCTCTGGAAGATATTCCGGAAGACAACAGGGCAAGAGAGACTTTGGAGGAAATTCGAAATGCAAGTATGAGGGCAAGGGACCTGATCAAGCAGCTATTGAGTTTTAGTCGAAAATCTGATTATGCGCTAAAAGCCCTTAAAATTATTCCTGATATTAAGGAAGCACTTAATTTTTTAAGATCTTCAATGCCGAGAAATGTGAAAATTAAAAAGATATTTCCTGAAGATTCATATACAATCCTTGCTGACCAGACTCAAATTCATCAGATTATTATTAATCTTTGTTCAAATGCCTTTGATGCCATGGAGGAAGACGGTGGATTGTTAACGGTTCAGGTTGCGGATGAAAAAATTGACCAATGGTCCGTGGCGTCCGCAAGCCACCTTGCTCCCGGGCAATATGTTAAACTGTCGGTTATTGATACGGGTCACGGTATGTCCGGTGACACGATCAAAAGAATTTTTGAACCATATTTTACAACCAAAGAAGTGGGAAAAGGTACAGGAATGGGGCTGGCAGTTGTTCATGGTATTATTGAGAAATATGGAGGACATATTTCTGTTGAAAGTGAAATAGGAAAAGGCACTGTATTTAACCTGTGGTTTCCTGCGATTTACCAGTTGGAAGAAAAATCTGAACTTTTTGCCGAAAAAATTCTTCCCAGAGGAACTGAGCATATACTTTATGTGGATGATGAAGAATCAATGGCAAGGATGGGGCAGATGGTGCTGGAACGACTTGATTATAAAGTAGAAATAGCAACAGATCCTTCCAAGGCGCTCGATTTGCTGCAGAACAATCCTGAAAGCCTTTTTGAACTCGTGGTTACCGATTTCTCAATGCCGAGTATGACCGGTAGAAAATTCGCGGAACAAATCTTTACGATTAACCCTGATTTACCTGTAATCCTTTGCACTGGTTTTTCAGAACAGTACACTGAAAAAGGTGACAGTAAAACCAATATACAAAAATGCCTGGAAAAACCCTTCAACATGAGCGAACTGGCAAATGCCGTCAGGGATGCACTCGATTCCCTAAAACCTGACTCCTCAGAGTAAGCTTGTTCTTCACTAC
This sequence comes from uncultured Desulfobacterales bacterium, assembly GCA_964617785.1. Taxonomy (GTDB): domain Bacteria; phylum Desulfobacterota; class Desulfobacteria; order Desulfobacterales; family SURF-7; genus JAFDJC01. Next base: position 3,955 of record CAZTYY010000023.1, read on the forward strand.
TTTTTCCTGCTGATATCAGCCTCTTAATTCCGGGGACAAATTCCGGCAAGTATTTTTTGCTTGACTTGGGAAAAAAGTATATGTATAAAAATGTTTCCAACAAATGATGGAACAAAGTGATTGATTGTTTATTATATACCTTTTTTTAATTCTTTAAAATAGTGTCTTTCCCAGAATGGACACAAAAGGAGGGGTAATATGGCTTTGAACATGAATGCAATTGGGGAAAAGATCGGTCCGTTTTCCAAGGATTATTCATGGAAGGACTCTGTCCTTTATGCCCTTGGTGTAGGTGCCGGTTTTTCCAGTCTTGAGTATTGCTATGAAAAGGATTTGAAAGTGATTCCCAGCTTTTCCATAGCAGCGATTTTTGACATGTTATCACAGTTCGGTATTAAGTCGGAAGTAAATCTTGCAGGTATTCTTCATGGAGAGCAGGATCTGATTTTTCATAATCCGATTCCGATTGAAGGAACACTCACCACAGAAGGTGAGATTACAGATTACTATGACAAGGGAAAGAAAAAAGGTGCCCTTGTTGTCGGCAAGAGCGAAACCCGGCATTCAAACGGACAAAAACTGTTTACAAGTATTGTAACCATTTTTTCACGTCTTGATGGAGGGTTCGGCGGTGAAAATGCACCGAAGTCAACGGTCGAATTTCCTGACAGGGAACCTGATTTTGTTGTAGAAGAGTCTCCGGGTGCCGACCAGCCGTTGCTGTACAGGCTGTCAGGCGATATTTTTCCTCTTCATGCAGATCCGGAATTCGCGAAAATTTCCGGTTTTGAAAAACCGATTATGCACGGCCTCTGTACCCACGGTTATGCATGCAGGGCGCTTCTAGACAATTTGATTCCAGGCGAGCCGGAAAAAGCAAGACGCATGGCATGTCGTTTTTCCAAGACATTATATCCAGGTATGCCGATTAAGATATTAATCTGGAAAACAGAGGAAGGAAAAGCACTATGGCGGGTGTTGAATGCTGAAAATGATGAGCTCGTCATAGACAACGGCATTTTTGAATACGGCGATATTCCGAAAGATGAGATACGCTATGATAATCAGGTGGCAATCATAACAGGTGCCGGTGCCGGTCTTGGGAGGGCCTATGCGCTTGAACTCGCGAAACGCGGGGCAAAGGTCGTTGTTAACGATCTCGGCGGATCGCGGGACGGATCAGGCAAAGGGTCATCCTCGCCTGCGGAAAAAGTGGTTAAGGAGATAAAGAAAGCCGGCGGTGAAGCGGTTGCCAATTATGATAATGTCGCAACTCCTGAAGGCGGTGAAAGTATCGTAAAAACGGCGCTTGACACTTTCGGTACTGTTGACATTCTCATTAATAATGCAGGAATCCTGAGGGATAAAAGTTTTCTGAAAATGGAACCTGAAAACTGGAAAGCTGTTATGGATGTGCATCTTAACGGCGCTTACAATGTAACCCGGCCTGCGTTTAAGGTAATGAAGGAAAAAGGATACGGCAGAATAATAATGACGACTTCTGCTGCAGGACTTTATGGCAATTTCGGTCAGACCAACTATTCTTCGGCAAAGCTTGCCCTTTTCGGTTTTATGAATACCCTTAAACTGGAAGGACAGAAATATAATGTCAATGTGAATACTGTTGCGCCGCTGGCAGCTTCCAGATTGACCGAAGATATTATGCCGCCGGAAATCTTCGAAAAGAGCAAGCCGGAATTTGTCGTGCCAATGACGCTTTACCTCTGTTCTGATCGTTGTTCTGTTACCGGTAATGTCTATAATGCCGGGATCGGATGTTTTAACCGGGTGGCAATTGTCACGGGGCCGGGAGCGGTTGTCGGAAGCGGAGATGAAATACCTGATGTCGACGCTGTAGCTGCTAAAATGAAACAGATATCTTCCCTTAAAAATGCAAAAGAATACTTCCAGCTGAATGATCAGGTTGGAGACGTCTTTACTGCTTTATCATCACCTCCTGAAGAAGATGCGGCAGGAGGAGATGGCGAGACAGAGGCTGCTTCAGGATTCGATTCTGTTGCGGCGGTATTTGATGCAATGTCTAGTGCTTTTAATACCGGTGCGGCAGGCGGTGTAGATGTTGTATTCCAGTATATCATTGCAGGTAGCGGAGGCGGAGACTGGTCTTGCGCGATAAAAGACAGCGCATGCACTATTGAATCAGGCAAGCATGACAAACCGACATGCACTCTCAAAATTAATGCAGGCGATTTTCTTGCCATGATGAGCGGAAAACTTCCGCCGATGCAGGCTTTTTCATCGGGTAAATTGGCTATCGAAGGTGATATCATGAAATCCCAGCTTATCGAAAAGCTGTTTAAATTGTAATCGCCATGGAGTTTACGACTTTTGATTCGATATTTATTATAAATGAAATAACAAAGGAGAATCCGAAATGATAGGTATTACTTCTTACGGAGCATATATTCCGCGTTTGAGATTGAACCGGATGGCCATTTTTCAAAGCATGGGCTGGTTCGCTCCCGCCATCGTGGCGGTAGCCCAGGGAGAGAGATCCATGTGCAACTGGGACGAGGATTCGGTTACAATGGCTGTTGCCGCATCCCAGGATTGCATTATCGGTAAAGACAAAAATGACCTTGACGGCATGTACATGGCATCGACTACGATGCCGTTTGCAGACCGGCAGAATGCAGGCATCGTGGCAACGGCACTAAATCTGAAGGAAGAAAATATGATGACTTCAGATTTTACCGCTTCACAGAAAGCGGGAAGCACAGCCCTTATATCAGCGCTTGAATCTGTTAAGAGCAAGGAAAGAAAGAATGTCCTTGTTACAGCAGCTGACAAGAGGGAGACAAAAGGCGCGTATTTTTATGAAATGTGGTTCGGTGACGGCGCAGCCTCTTTAATGGTGGGTGATAAAGACGTTATTGCTGAATACAAGGGTTCATATTCCGTGTCATGCGATTTTGTCGACCATTACCGCGGAAGCAACAACAAGTTCGACTATGTATGGGAAGAACGCTGGCAGAGGGATGAAGGATACGCCAAGATTATTCCCCAGGCGATAAACGGCCTTATGGACAAACTCGGCATCAAAATGGACGATGTCGACAGGCTGCTCTATCCCTGTTTTTTCAAGGGTGACCACAAGAAGATAGCAAAGAAACTCGGCGCAACACCTGAAAAACTTGTCGACAATATGCATGAAGTGTGCGGAGAAACAGGCACAGCCCATTGCATGCTTATGATGGTATCAGCGCTTGAGGAAGCAAAAGCGGGAGACCTGATTATTATGGCTGGATATGGCCAGGGATGCAACGCGCTTTGCTTCAAGGTTACAAAAAATATCGAAAAACTGGCAAAGAGAGAGGGCTTCAAAGGGACTATTGATAATAAGGAAACAACCGACAATTATCTCAAGTTCCTTAAATTCAGAGACTTAATTCAGACCGAGATGGGTATTCGGGCGGAAGCTCCCACTCAGACAGCGATGACGGCTCTATGGCGCAAACGCAAGATGCTGCTCGGCCTTGTGGGAGGAAAATGCCGTGAATGCGATACGCCTCAATTCCCTAAAATGGACATATGCGTTAATCCGAACTGCGGTGCAATGCGAAGTCAGGATGATTATGAATTCGCGAATGTTCCTGCAAAAATTAAGACATTTACAGGAGATCTCCTTGCTGTATCGGTCGATCCTCCGCACAAGTACGGGATGGTTCAGTTTGAAGGTGGGGGTCGCTTTATGGCGGATTTTACAGACTGCGGGCAGGAGGCACTGAGGGTCGGGCTTCCCATGAAAATGGCTTTCAGGATTAGGACAAAAGACAAGGATCGCGGTTTTGTAAACTATTTTTGGAAAGCCGCACCAGTACCCGGCGCTGCCGCTGAAATGGATAAAATAAATTATAACGACAGGGTGGCAATCGTCACCGGAGCAGGCGGCGGGCTTGGGCGTGTATATGCGCTTGAACTTGCAAAACGCGGTGCGAAAGTGGTTGTGAACGATCTTGGCGGATCAAGAGATGGTTCCGGAAAAGGTTCTGCTTCACCTGCAGATAAAGTCGTAAAAGAGATTCAAGAGCTTGGAAGTGAAGCTGTTGCAAACTATGATAATGTCGCAACGCCTGAAGGCGGAGAGAATATTGTAAAATCAGCTTTGGATGCATTCGGCAGGGTCGATATTCTGATAAACAACGCCGGTATCCTTAGGGACAAAAGTTTTATCAAACAGGATCCAGGGAACTGGCAGGCGGTTCTCGATGTTCATCTTAACGGCGCATACAATGTTACACGGCCGGCGTTTAAATTCATGAAAGAGAATGGATTCGGCAGAATTGTCATGACCACATCCGCAGCCGGGCTTTACGGCAACTTTGGTCAGACCAATTACTCTGCGGCCAAGCTCGGACTTGTCGGACTCATGAACACGCTTAAAATCGAAGGCGCCAAGTACGATATCAAGGTGAATACCATCGCGCCTCTGGCTGCATCAAGACTGACCGAGGATATTATGCCACCGGATATGTTTGAGAAGATGAAACCTGAATTTGTTTCACCCATGGTTTTATATCTCTGCAGTGATGAGTGCAAGGACTCAGGGCAGATTTTTAATGCCGGACTCGGTTATTTCAACCGTGCCGCGATATATACCGGCAAAGGTGTTCAGCTCGGTGACCAGGAAAACACTCCGACTCCTGAAATGATTCATGAAAATTTTGAAAAGATAAACGACATGGAAGGTGCAAAAGAGATGGCAGACCTTAATACTGCAATCTTTGCCCTTGTGGCACCCCCTTCCGACGATGAACCGGCAGACTCAGGAGATGCGGGCGGAGACCTTGATCCAAAAGCGATTTTCGAGATGATGCCTGATGCATTTAATGCAGACGCGGCAGGAGGCGTGGATGTTGTATTTCAGTATAATGTTTCAGGCCCTAAAGGTGGTGACTGGATTGTCGCGGTAAAGAACAGCCAGTGCAAAGTGGAGTCGGGAACCGCCGACAAGCCAACCTGCACCTTGAAGATCGGGGACGAAGATTTTGTAAAGCTTATCACAGGTGCGCTCGATCCGATGCAGGCATTTTCATCAGGAAAGCTCGCAATAGAAGGTGATGTTATGAAATCCCAGCTTATTGGAAAGCTGTTTAATCTGAAGAAATAGGAGGGACCAACCATGGCCACAGGAATAAAGGATAAAGTAGCAATTATAGGTATGGGATGTACCAAATTCGGCGAACGCTGGGACATGGGCGCCGAGGAACTAATGGTCGAAGCCTTTGAAGAATGCATTGCCGACGCCGGCATCGAAAAGAAGGATATAGGTGCTGCCTGGTTCGGAACCTGCCTTGAAGAAGTAAATGTGGGGAAAACCGGTATGCCGCTTGCAACCACTCTTCGCTTGCCGATGATTCCGGTGACGAGGGTGGAGAATTACTGTGCCACAGGTACCGAAGCATTCAGGGGCGCATGTTACGCTGTCGCGTCAGGCGCATATGATATTTGTCTGGCGCTTGGCGTTGAAAAACTGAAAGATACAGGCTACGGTGGATTGCCTGCACCGGGGTCAGGAGCAGGATCACTCGCCTGGCAATGGTGGCCGAATCTTTCAGCTCCCGGTTCGTTTGCACAGCTTGCAAGTGCTTATGCTGCAAAATATAAAGTGCCTGACCAGGATTTAAAAAGGGCTATAGCCCATATTTCAGTAAAAAGTCATGACAACGGTCTTTTAAACCCAAAAGCTCACCTGAGAAAAAAGGTAACGGAAGACCAGGTAATGGCGTCACCGATCATAGCTCACCCACTTGGTTTGTTTGATTGTTGCGGTGTAAGTGACGGGTCTGCATGTGCCATTATTACAACGCCTGAAATTGCAAAAAAACTGGGCAAAAAAGATTTTCTAAGTGTAAAGGCATTGCAGCTTTCTCTCTCAAGCGGTGAAGAAATGGGCTACAATGATTGGGACGGTGATCACTTTATGACCACCAGAAAATGCAGTATTAAGGCATATGAAGAGGCAGGTATTACAAATCCCAGGGAAGAGATCAGTATGATGGAAGTTCATGATTGCTTTTCAATCACCGAGTTTGTAACAATGGAGGATCTGCATATCTCTAAAAGAGGTGAAGCAGTAAAAGACGTCATGGACGGATTTTATGATCTTGACGGTGGATTGCCATGCCAAGTGGATGGCGGCCTTAAATGTTTCGGGCATCCCATCGGAGCGTCCGGGCTTCGAATGCTTTATGAGATGTATCTGCAGCTTCATGGAAGGGCGGGTGAAAGACAGATTGAGAATCCAAAATACGGTCTGACTCATAATCTGGGAGGCTTTCCATTCCAAAATATATGCAGTATCTCTATTATAGGCAAATATAACTCCTAGAAAAAATCTTTCCGGGACGGAGCAATCCGTCCCGGACCTATTTAATATGGAAACTTTATGGAAATTCTAAAATACATGGAAAAACACAAAGAGTTCCGGGAACGACTTCGGTCATTTTTTGAAACCGAAGTCACACCGAATGTAGAACAATGGGAAAAAGATCATATAGTACCCAGGGAAGTATGGAAAAAAATGGGCGACGAAAAATTTCTTTGCCCGGCGCTTTCCGCTGAATACGGCGGCATCGGTGGAGACTTTTTACATTCCGTAATCGTCATCGAGGAAATATCAAGAACCAATCATTCCGGTCTTGCAACACCTCTTCACAGCGACATCGTTATTCCATATATAGAGGCTTATGCTACAGAAGAACAGAAGCAAAAGTATCTGCCAGGATGCGTATCAGGCGATATTATAACCGCAATAGCCATGACCGAACCGGATGCCGGAAGCGATCTTGCGTCGATAACGACAACAGCAGAAGAAGACGGGGATTCGTTTATTATAAACGGTTCAAAAACATTTATCACGAACGGATTGAATTCCGATCTTGTAATTGTAGCGGCAAAAGATCCAAATGAAAAAAATCCTCACCAGGCTCTGTCTCTCTATTTTGTGGAAGCCGGAACGCCGGGATTCGAAAAGGGAAGGCATCTTGTCAAGATGGGACTTTTCAGCCAGGATACGTCTGAAATGTTTTTTTCCAAATGCAGAATTCCTCGTGAAAACAGGATTGGTGAAGCAGGTTCCGGTTTTACTATGCTCATGGAAAAGCTTCAGCAGGAGCGCCTTATAGTTGCAATTATGGCAGTATCTGCTGCTGAGTGCATTCTGGAAAGGACAATTCCTTTTTGTAAGAATACTATTGTAGCAGGAAAGCCGCTTACAAGATCCCAGGCGGTTCAGTTCGCCCTGGTGGAATTATCAACCGATGTGAAACTCGGCAGAACATTTCTTGACAAGCTTATTGCAGATCATATGGAAGGTAGACAGATCATCATTGAAACATCAATGGCTAAATACTGGACAACAGATATGGTTACTAGGGTTGCAGACAGGTGTGTCGATCTTTTTGGAGAGTATGGGATTCTGGAAAAATGCCCTGTCATAAGAGGGTGGCGGGATGTACGTGTAATGTCTATTTTTGCGGGTACAAATGAAATTATGAAACAGATAGCGGGTAAGTTTATGGGTTTTTAACTTTTCCGGTTTATCCGGTGTGGAGGAGTAACAATGTTTGAGCTGAATCGATCACAAAAGGAAATTCAGAAGGCTGCCAGGGATTTTGCTAAAGGCGAGTTTGATAAGGAATATACACTGGAACTTGAAGAAAAGCGGGAATATCCTGAAAAAATATGGAAAAAAGCAGCTGACCTTGGATTTGTCGGGATACAGTTTGCCGAGGAATATTCAGGCGGTGGTCTGGGTGTTTTGGATGGATGCCTTATTGCAGAAGAACTCTGCAGAAAAGATTCTACCATGGGAATGGCGCTGACATTGTCAGGCTTGGGGTCTGAAGCTGTTTTTCGGTTTGCAGAAAATGGCCTGAAAGAGAAGTACCTCGCCAAGGTCGCCGAAGGAGATATGCTCTCAGGCATTGCATTTTCCGAATCAGACTTTGGACTTGACATGTCGTCTATAAATACGGTGGCAATACCGGATGGCGATACCCTGGTCATAAACGGAAAAAAAACACATGTTTTAAACGGCGGGTCAGCAGGGTTTTACATTGTACTCTGCAAAACCGGCCAAGATGAGAATCCTTCAAAAAGTTTGAGCATGATTCTTGTGGAGGGAGACCGGGACGGTATCGAGGTGAAAGATTCAGGTGAGAAGCTCGGCATCAACATGATGAAGACAGCCGAACTCACATTTAAAGATGTTAAAGTGCCGGCTGCAAATCTGGTGGGAAAAGAAGGCAAAGGTTTTATGCAGGCGCAGAAGTTTTTTGATGAAATTAAAATTTTGACGGCAGCACAGGCTCTTGGAATAGCTCAGGGCGCGTTGGATCGAGCCATCGATTATGTCAAACAAAGAGAACAGTTTAATAGAAAGCTTGCAATGTTCCAGATTACAAAACATAAAATTGCAGACATGGCGACAAAGGTGGAGCTTGCAAGATTAATTACCTATAAGGCTGCCTGGAGCTTTGATAACGGCAAGGCCGATACGAGTCTGATTTCGATGGCAAAGATGTTTTCTGCAAGAGCTGCCGTGGAAGTGGGAGATGAGGCGATACAACTCTTCGGAGGTTACGGGTATATGAAAGAATCCGAAGTTGAGCGTTTTTACAGGGACGCTAAAATTGCAGAACTCTGCTTCGGCAATCGTGAATCTCAGAAAGATCTTATTGGCCAAGCAGTGATAGGTAAGGTGAAATAGGGAGGATTAATATGAATATCCTGCACTATACAGAAGAACATAATCAATTCCGTGAGCGTTTACGTTTTTTTCTTGCAGAAGCGATAACACCTAATGTTGATCAATGGGAAAAAGACCATATTGTTCCTAAAAGCGCATGGCAGAAGATGGGAAAGGCGGGTTTTCTAAGTACATCTGTCTCTCCTGAATACGGCGGTATTGGAGGGGATTTTTTATATTCGGTTATTGTCGCGGAAGAGTTTTCATACACATTCCACAGCGGACTTGCCGCAAGCCTTCACAGCGATGTGGTAGTTCCGTATATAGAATCTTTTGCATCAGAAGACCTGAAAAAGAAATATCTCCCAGGATGTGTTTCAGGTGATATAATTACAGCAGTTGCGATGACCGAACCTGATGCCGGCAGCGATGTCGCAGGCATGAAGACGACAGCAGTGGAGGACGGAGACGAGATAATCATTAACGGCTCCAAAACCTTTATATCCAACGGCATTATCTGCGACCTTCTGATAATTGCGGCAAAAGATCCGTCAATAGAAAACAAACATCAGTCAGTGTCACTGTATTTAATAGATGACGGCACTCCGGGTTTTAAAAGGGGCAGGCAGCTCGATAAAATGGGATGGCACAGCCAGGATACGGCAGAGCTTTTTTTTACCGACTGTCGGATACCGAAAACCAACCGTCTCGGTGAACACGGATCAGGATTTCTCCTCCTGATGCAGAAGCTTCAGCAGGAACGTCTTGTGTGTACCCTGGGCGCTGTATTTGCCGCGGAACGCATTATGGAGTTTGCGGTCGATTATTGTAAGAAGCTTGTGGTAAAAGGAAAACCTCTTGTAAGATCTCAGGCGGTTCAGTTTGCCCTGGTTGAAATGACGACAGAGGTAAAGCTGGGAAGAACGTTTATGGAAAAACTGTGCGCCGACCATATGGAAGGAAAAAATATTGTAATCGAAACATCCATGGCAAAATACTGGTCTACCGATATGGTCAATCGAATTGCCGACAGGTGCATGGATATCTGTGGCGAATCAGCAACGCTCGAGTCTAATCCAATAGTAAGGGCAAAGAGGGATGTCCGCGTTATGTCAATTTTTGCTGGAACAAATGAAGTTATGAAGGGTATTGCAGCAAAGTTCATGGGAATGTAGGACTTGTTTAACTTTGACAAAAGGAGGCAGGTTATGGCTGAAGTGCATATCGAACAACCTTGGGTAAGTTCATATGATGAAGGCGTAGAACAACAGCTTCATCTTCCCGATGCAACCTTTGTAGATATTTTAAAAGAAGGCCTGACCCTGAATCCTGAAAGGCCGGCACTGCATTACATGGGCGCGACACTGACGTTTCGTCAACTCGATGATCTGTCATTAAAATTTGCAAACTTTCTTAAAGAAAATGGATTCGGCACAGGGCATGTGGTCGGCATAAATCTTCCGAATATCCCGGAATACCCCATTGCCCTTGCAGGCGCCCTTCGCGCAGGATGCGCGGTAACAGGCATATCGCCTCTTCTTACAGCAAAGGAGATGGAATATCAGATCAATGATTCAGGCGCAAGCGCGGTTGTAATCATGGACACTCTGTTTGAAGAGCGCCTTTATAAAATAAAAGACAAGGTTCCGGATCTTAAAACTATTATTGTTGCAAATGTTGGTAACTATCTCCCGGCCTTAAAAAGAATATTGGGCAATCTCTTGAAAAAAATCCCAAAAGGCAAAATTATGCCGATTTCGGGTAAAAACGTTTTGTCTTTTAACAAGGCTCTCGAAGGGCAAGAACCTTTGTCCTCCGATATCAAGATCGATCCCGAAGACACATGCCTGATCCAGTATACAGGCGGTACAACCGGAATGCCGAAGGGTACTGTTCTGACACACGCAAACATGGTGGCAAATCATACACATGCACGGGAATGGGTGAATTTCGAATTGGGTGATGATGTTCTATGTTCAGGTTTCCCTTATTTCCACCTGGCAGGTCTTGCTTTCGGTATGGTTGCAATGGGTACGGCAAACACCCAGTGTCTTATTCCTGACCCAAGGAATACTAAGCATATTTGTAAAGAGATCGGAAGATACAAAGCCACTATTATTGCAATGGTACCGACACTTTATCATATGCTCCTTGACGAACCTGTTTTCAAGACACTCGATTTCTCGGAACTGAAAATATGTATTTCCGGGGCAGCGCCTTTTTCCGTGGATGGCATCAACGCAATGGAGGCGGTTGTCGGAAAAGGCAAGTGATGGAGGTTTATGGCATGACGGAAGCAAGTCCGTTGCTTACCATGAACCCGTTTCACGGAAAAAAGAAGATTGGCTCTGTAGGACTTCCGATTCAGAATACTAAAATTAAGCTGGTCGATCTTGAGACCGGTGAAACAGAGGTGGGGTTCAACGAGGAAGGGGAGATTATCGCAGGCGGACCGCAGATAATGAAAGGATACCACAACAATCCGGAAGAGACGGAACATGCAATTCGAGAATTTAAGGGCGAAAAATATTTCTTTACCGGTGATATAGGCAAGATGGACGAAGATGGATACATTTACATCGTAGATCGGGCCAAAGATATGCTGATTGTAGGGGGATACAAGGTTTTTTCAAGGGAAGTAGAAGAGACACTTTATCAGCATCCTGACATCGAATTTTGCGCGATTGTCGGCGTGCCTGACAAGAAAAGGCCGGGAAATGAAATCGTTAAAGCTGTCATTCAGCTGACATCGGAAGCAAAGGGAAAAGATAGAAAACAGCTGGAGGACGATATCATCGCTTTTTGCCGGGAGAACAAGGCGCCTTACAAAGTTCCAAAAATCGTGGAGGTAGTAGATGAAATACCGCTTACTGCGGTCGGGAAGGTTGATAAAAAAGTTCTGAGGTAACCCTGAGGTACAAATGAATTCACCTGAACTCTCAGAATACGTTCATTATCCTCTTGATATTGAGGTGAACGCTATAGGCGGAAGATACGTCTTTACAGATGAATTCAGAGTTCCTTTTTCAGGAAAGGAGCTTTTTTATCTTATCGGCCATGCGCTTTTCGACAGTACCTGCTGCGGATTCGGGGGGTGTCGATATGCACTTGTTCGGGGATTTATTGTTGACTGGAAGAAAAAAAAGAGTCCTGACGGCCTGTTTATTACAACTATTGAGAGAGTAGTCGATCAGGCAGAACAAAGAGAGATACAGGAGCTTATTAATAGCAGGGTGACTGTAAATCAGATCAAATTTATGTAGATAATAAGCACAGTCAGTTTTTAAAAAGACAGGGAGGACCAAGGATGTCTCATTTATAAATAGATGACTGTTTGAGCAAGGCGAGTTTCAGATATTTATAAATGCGATATCCTTGGCTCTGGTTTATTAATAAGTTACAAAGCACGGAGGATAAAATGACTAAAAGCGGTGCATTGTCAGGGATAACGGTTCTGGATCTGACCCGTCTTTTGCCAGGGCCATACTGCTCAATGATTCTTGCAGATCACGGGGCGCGGGTGATTGCTGTTGAGGATAAACGCTTTATGGCTGACGGCCTTTTTATGAATACGGTATACAGAAACAAGGAGCATATCTCACTTGATTTAAAAACAGAAAAAGGAAAAGAGATATTTTTCAAGCTTGCAAAAAAGGCTGATATTCTGACAGAAGGATTCAGGCCCGGTGTTACAGCCAGGCTGGGGGTCGATTACGATAGTATAAAAAAAATAAATTCTGAAATTATTTATTGCTCAATAACAGGGTATGGTCAGACAGGACCTTACCGCGACCGTGTTGGGCACGATGCCAACTATCTTAGCATTGCCGGTGTTCTCGATCTGATAGGTGAAGGCGACAGGCCGCCTTCCATACCAGGAGTGCAGATTGCGGATATTGCAGGTGGTGGCATGAACAGCGTTATTGGAATTCTTCTTGCGCTGCACGCTCGTGAAAAGACAGGAAAAGGGCAGTATATCGACATTTCCATGACAGACGGAATGGCGGCTCTTCTCCCTGTTGCCCTGTTTTTCAACCAGCTTACCGGTCAGATGCCGGAGAGATCCAATACAATGCTTTCCCATCGGTATGCCTGTTACAGTACTTTTGAGACCAAAGATAAAAGATATCTTTCCATAGGTGCAGTTGAGAACAGGTTCTGGAACAAACTATGCGAAGTGATAGGCGTTCCTGAATATGGTCCTCTTCAGTATGATGAAAACAGGCGGTTGGAAATAATCGATTTCATGAGAGACACGTTCAGGAAAAAGACCCTGGCCGAGTGGGGAGAAACGCTTGGCGATCTCGATATCTGCTGGGGTCCTGTGAATAATCTCAAAGAAGCCATGCAGGACGAGCACCTTCGTGAAAGAGAAATGTTTGTCGAATTTAAGGACCAGAACGGCAATAAAGCCGATACGATTGGAATTCCAGTAAAGCTGAGCGAAACACCGGGTTCCCTCCGCACTCAGCCAGTAACTTTCGGTAAGAATACAAAAGACGTGTTATCGGAACTCGGGTATTCCGAAGGTGAGATAACCGGTTTTTTTGATGAAAATATTGTTTGAAGGTCGGCATATGAAAACAAGAATTACAGATCTTTTTAACATAAAGTATCCGGTTGTCTGCTCCGGAATGACCGGGATCAGCCGGCCAGAACTTGTAGCGGCTGTATCAAATGCCGGAGGACTCGGTATCCTGGCAACCGCTGATTTAAAGCTGGATGAGACAAGATCGGCCGTTAATAAGGTTAGGGAGCTTACCGATAAACCGTTTGGTGCCAATGTCCCGTTTATTATACCAGGGGCAGAAGAGAAGGCAGATGTCCTGATCGAAGAAAAGGTTGATGTCGTCAATTACACGCTAGGTACGGGAGAGAAACTTATAAAAGCGGTCCACGAATATGGAGGCAAGGCTGTGGCCACCGTTACAAACCACAAACATGCCTTGTCTGCGCAGAGAAGGGGCGCGGATGCGCTGATCGTAACCGGTCATGAAGCTGCTGCTCACGGAAGCGATGTTACATCTCTTGTGCTTATACCAAGTATTTCCGATGCCGTTGATATACCGGTGATTGCTGCTGGCGGTTTTGCAGATGGCAGAGGCCTTGTCGCTGCACTGGCTCTTGGCGCAGAAGGGATAGCCATGGGAACACGCTTCATGAATACAATTGAGAGCTCTGCCCATAGCAATATGAAAAAATTAAGTATTGAAAAACAGATCTATGACACCATATATTCGGACCGGATTGATGGTTTGCCATGTCGCGCAATTCAGTCAAAAGCGACTGAACGATTGATCAAAGAAAAATTTTATTTGATTAGCGCGCTTTATAATTCCAGGGAAGCGGCACGGGCATTCGGCTTTCCATGGCTTAAGCTTGCGGTAGGCATTCTTTTATCAGGATATAAAAAGTCGAAACAGCTGGCCAAGATGGCGAATGCGTTTAGGGTTATGCGGATAGGAATGGAGGAAGGAGATGATAAAAAGGGCGTGTTTTTAATGGGGCAGGTTACCGGTATCTTGAAAGACACCCCGACTGTTGCCGAAGTGATGGAAAAGATCGTTTTGGAAGCAGGCAAAGTAAAAAAAGAATTGTCATTAAAAATATAATATCAGGAGGGCAGAATTATGGCACAACAAATTGCAGATCGAAGAGATGTGGACTTTGTACTTTACGAACAACTTGAGCTGGAAGAGATGCTCAAAAATAAGCGCTATAGTGATATCAATAAAAAGACGGTTGACATGATTATTACAGAAGCGCGCAACTTTGCGATTAAAGAGATTCTTCCTGTTAATGAGGAAGGCGACAAGGTCGGACTCAAATTTGAAAACAATCAGGTCACGGTACCGGAATGTTTCCACCGTCCCTATAAACTGTTGAAAGAGGGTGAGTGGATCGCCATGACTGAGGATCCGGAAATCGGCGGACAGGGACTTCCACAAATAGTTGCCCAGGTAGCCGCGGAATACATTGTCGGAGCAGATTTTTCTTTTGGAGCCTTTGGTTTTGCCACCCATGGCGCGGCAAAAATGATCGAAATTTTCGGAACCGAAAAACAGAAAGAATTGTATATGGGCAAGATGTACTCCGGTGACTGGGGCGGCACAATGGTGCTAACCGAAGCGGAAGCCGGATCCGATGTAGGCGCTTTGACGACCATGGCTGTTAAAAACGATGACGGGACATATTCCATTTCCGGAAATAAAATATTTATTACCTGCGGTGAACATGACCTGACGGAAAATATCGTTCATCCTGTTCTGGCCAGGATCGAAGGCGCTCCGACAGGCACCAAAGGTATTTCACTCTTTATTGTTCCCAAAATCTGGGTCGATGACGACGGCTCCCTTGGCGAACTGAACGATGTGGTTTGTACGGGTATAGAAGAAAAACTGGGACTGCATGCCAGCCCGACCTGCCAATTGACATTTGGCGGAAAAGGGCAATGCCGCGGTGTCCTTTTGGGAGAAGAGAACAAGGGTATGCATGTCATGTTTCACATGATGAACGAGGCACGTCTCGGCGTAGGCGCTATCGGTCTTTTTAATGCATCCTGCGCCTATCTTTATGCCGTGAATTATGCAAAAGAGCGTATCCAGGGCAGGGATCTTACGGATATGTTTAATAAGGAAGCACCTTCAGTGTCGCTTATCAGGCATCCTGATGTCAGAAGAATGCTTCTATGGATGAAATCGCATTTAGACGGGATGAGAAGTTTTGTTTACTACGTGGCGCAGCTTTTCGATAAGGAAACATTGGCTGAAACAGAAGAGGAAAAAGCACAGTATACAAATCTGATAGAAATTCTTACGCCTGTTATTAAATCATACTGCACAGACCGCGGCTTTGAGGCGACTGTACAGGCCATGCAGATTTACGGCGGTTATGGGTATACAGCAGACTATCCGATTGAACGGTTGATGAGGGACTCAAAAATCAACTCAATTTACGAAGGTACAAACGGCATCCAAGCCATGGATCTTTTGGGAAGAAAACTCGGCATGAAAAAAGGCGTGGTGTTTATGACTCTGCTTGGCGAAATCCAGAAAGTGATTGCAAAGGCAAAAGAGATCAAAGGACTGGAAGACCTTGCAAAGAAGCTGGAAGAAGCAATCGGCCGTTTCGGCGAAGTCGCTATGCATCTGGGTAAAACCGCAATGTCTCCGGATGTAAAAACAGCATTTGCCCTTGCTTCGCCCTTCCTTGAAGTAACGGGCGATATCGTGATGGCCTGGATGCTTCTGTGGCGTGCAGTTGTCGCAGCACCCAAACTGGATAAGCTTATTGGGGATGCAGATGGTGAAGAAAGAATCGAAAAGATAGAAAAGAATAAAAACGCCGCATTTTATGAGGGCCAGGTCAGGACTGCTGAATATTTTATAACTTCTATCCTTCCGGTGACTCTCGGAAAGATGAATGCAATTGAGGCAACCAACAGCGCAGTAATTGAAATGCCTGAAGCTTCTTTCGGCGGATAGATTTTTTGGGCGAAGGAGATGGGAGCTGCATGCAGGTGGGAATCATGGCAGACAGCCATGGCAGGCCTGAAACTATCAAACCTGCTTTGCAGTTATTTGCTGAACAAGGATGCTCAAAGGTTTACCACCTTGGAGATATCTGTGATTCTTTGAATCCGGACACAGCCGAAGCATGTATAAGAATTCTTTCGGAACATGATGTTTCGGCTGTCAAGGGGAATAATGAGCATGCCCTGGTAGTAAACCAGGAGATGAATCCGGAATTGCCGGTTACGGTCCAGGTGATCGATTACCTTAAAAGCCTGGAACCGGTAATTCAAGACAAATATGCAGTATTCGCACACTCCCTTCCTTTTGTTCGGGAACTGGGTGTTTCATGTATGATAAGGGGTTTGACAAAAGAAGCTGTGGAAACTTTTATGGATCTGTTCCCGGACAGGATACTTTTTCGCGGTCACAGCCATGCCCCTGAAATTATATGGCTGGAAAATGATAAAATAATTACCCGCCGTATTACAGCAGGTGAAGAAGTTAATTTTGGCGACAGAATGCCATGCATGGTTACATGCGGAGCGTTGACCAGGGGTTTGTGCATGATATGGGAACCTGAGCGCATGACAATTTCATGTCTGTCTTTTTTTTAATTAAGGAGAATGATTTTTATGGCCACACCGCTTGAAAAGGCCAGGCAGAATCCGGAATCAATGAAGGCAAAAATCCTTCAGTCTGCAAGAAAACTTTTTGGGAAATACGGTTTTCACGGAACCACCACGAGAATGATTGCATCTGATGTCGGTATCGATATATCAACACTCTATTACCACTGGGGCGAAAAAGGCGACCTGTATGAAGCGGTCGTCATCGATATGAACGAAGAGATGCGAATTAAACTGATAGAGGTTGAAAATATCATAAAAGGACGTCCTCTGGCGGAAAGGTTGCAGATAGCAATCGATGAGATGGTCGACTATCAGTTCGACCTGCCAGAGCTGTCCAACTTGACCATCTTCAGATATTTTACAAAAAACCGGCACGAAAGTACGTTCGACAAACGTGTTCCGGAATTTATATCTGATATCGCGTATTCCATGGGACTTTCCGAAGACAGGAAGGGAGCCTCTGCTTCCACAAAAATGATGGTGTTAACCATCATGAATGCGATCCATAATTTTGTATCAGGCGAGGCTTTTTTTCTGCCCATGCTTGGAATTAGCCGAAAAGAATATATTGGTCTTGCCAAGGAGACCATAAAATTTTTTAGTCTTTCCGATTTTCTTCAGCTTGAAAAACAAAAGACAGCAGAAAAAATTGACTGAAGCCTGACGGATGGCGCGTTTGAGAGTAATTGATTGAGCGTCTTTAATTTTTACTATCGGCCTTTAATCGATTCAGCGTTACCACGCTGCCAAGGATCATCAGGCCACCGATCCAGAAGCGCCAGGTCGCGGGATCTCCCAAAAATGTGATGCCCACGATAGAAGTAAAAATAACTTCGCTTGACATAAATACTCCGCCCTCCCATCCGCTGCAGTAGAAAAAGCCCTGGTTCATAAGAAGTTGTGCGGTCAGAGAAGTGAAAATAATGGCCAGGATCATGGCCCATTCTATGGGCGTCGAAGGAAGAACAGGATTCATAATGAACATCGGTGTGGTCACAAGGGTACCCATGGTGCAAAAGTAGAGGTATATAACAACAGGGCCGTTTGTTTCCCTCAGCGTTTTGATCAGGGTTACTGTCAACCCTGCAAAGACACCTCCAACAAGTGCCATGGCCTGTCCGAACAGATCACCGGTAAGCTTGAAGTCAAAGAGGATTCCTGTGCCCATGAGAACCGCAATAATACATACTATTTCAAGCTTTCTAATCTTTTCTCCATAGATCAGGAATGAGAAAATAGCGGAAAATGCCGGAAAGGAAAAAAAGATAACGATAGCTGTGGATACGGGAAGGATTCGAATGGCCGTTACCATGGCGACAAATGCCGCAGAGCCGGTGCATCCGCGGATGATTAGCAGGCGGATATTGTTTCCCTTGAATGGATTTCTGTAACGTCCGAAAATAGCAACCAGCACTAACGCGCCGCCCAGAAAGCGGTAAAACCCGATATCCCATACCTTATAGTCTGGCCCGATCAGCTTGATTAAAAGATTAAGAAGCGTGAACAACAGTGCGGCAGACAGCATGAACAAAGGACCTGCCACAGTCTCATCCAACTGCACCAGACGTTGCTTTTTTAAATAGTTCTTCATTTCGATTCTCTGCCGTAAATTTAAATTGGATTATTTAAGATCAGCATGATCAGACTGTTGATTATAACATTCGGGAATCGATTATGTCGATTAAAAAATCAGATCCGGACTTTTGAATTTCTGTCCCCAGAATTCAAGGATTGTTTTATAACAAAGCGTGTGTATAATGGATTTTATGTGGATACTGTTGCGCTTCATCCCTCGTCACTGCGACGTACGCTAAGTACGCCTCATTCCTCGGGATTCGCGACGCCCCCAGTTTAAGCCGGGCTTGAACTTTTTTCTTTGCCACCCCAAATTGACTTTTTACGAGATTGTTAAGTATGTTTTGATAAAAATGTTTGGATGGAGTTATCAGTAATGAATCAAATACCGCTTCTGACAGATCGAATATCCTTTTTAAAAAAATCAGTACAAGAATTCAAACCGGGCATATGTACCGAGCGGGCCGTTATCTGGACAAAATATTTTAAAAAATCAAAAAATAAAAATAAACCCGCCTGTATCCAGATAGCTGAAGCTTTCAGAGAAGTTCTGCTCAATAAAAGCATTAAAATCTACCCGGAAGAACTTGTTGTCGGCAACTTTACATCCAAAAGAGTTGGTGGCGGAATTTTGCCGGAACTTCTTGGGGTACCGGTAATGGAGGATATTTTTAAATTTTCGAGAAGAAAAACAAGCCCACTACAGATATCCGGCCTCGAGACATTACAGCTTCTAAGAATTCTACCGTTCTGGCTGTTTCGATTCCTTGCGATGCGGGCATACAAATCGCCTGTAAAAAAGGTGATGAAAATGATCAGCCAGTTGAAGTCATATTTTTATGTGATGAATGAAACCGGCGGCATTGCTCATACGATTCCTGATCATGAAAAGCTTATTACGGTAGGAACGGATGGCATTATTGCCGAGGTATTGCAAAATCAAGCGCGAGTTGAAAAGAATTCAGACAAGTGGCATTTCTATGAGGCCATAAAAATCAGTGCCGAAGCGTTTGCCATGTTTTGCAGACGTTATAAAAAGCTTGCCGTGGAAGAGGCAAAAAATGAGCCTGATCCGGATAAAAAGCGCAATCTGGAGGAGATCGCAGAGTGTTTCAGAACAGTTCCCATGAAAGGCGCAACCACTTTCCGTGAAGCACTCCAAGTCGTATTTCTGGCACATATCGCCATTATGATCGAAAGCTTGGACAATTCGATTGGTTTGGGCAGAATGGACCAGTATCTCAACCCCTATTACGAAAGGGATGTTAAAAAAGGGATTTTAACACGGGAACAGGCAAAGGAAATCATCTCGGCATTTTCGATAAAGATGTGTGAGATAGTTCCTGTGTTTGCACAGAGGATCATTAACTTTCATGGCGGTTTTTATAATGCCCAGGTTGTCACGGTCGGCGGTATGGATAAAAATGGTAATGATGCAACAAATGAGCTCAGCTATATTTTTCTTGAAATCATGAATGAGCTTAGAATGAGAGAACCCAACTATCATGCACGTTTGCACGCGAATTCCCCAAGAGAGTATTTTGACAGAATCATTTCTAACCTCTGTGCAGGGAGTAATACACCGGCGCTTTATAATGATGATGTGATCATTAAGACAATGTGCAAGAACGGCTACACGATAGAGGATGCAAGAAATTATTCTGAGTCGGGATGTGTTGAACCAATTTCACCGGGAAAAAGTTTTGCCTCAACAAATGCTGCAATGGTAAATGTCCCGATTAATCTGGAGTTGGCACTCAATCAGGGCAGAAGGTTTAATTCGGTTGTCCGCTGTGGCGCAAAAACGATGCCGGTTTCAGAGATGAAAACAATGGATGACGTAAAAAATGCATTTGAAGCCCAGCTGAAATTTCGGATCAAAAAGCTCGTCGAAGATCTTCAGGCTATTGAACGTGCAAACCGGGATTACCATCCAACACCCTTTACAAGCATGCTTCATGAAGGGTGCATTACATCAGGAAAATGCACCACAGCAGGGGGGGCATTGTATAATTATTCAGGGATTCAGGCTGTCGCGCCGGTTGCTGCAGGAGATGCTTTTTATGCAATAGACAAAGTGGTCTTCAAGGATAAAAAGATCTCTCTGTCGGAACTCGTCCGTTTATTAAAGAAAAATATTGATGACCCGAAATGGATGGCCTACCTGAGGAATTTAAAAAAATTCGGCAACGATGAGAAGGAAGTAGATAAATGGACCCTCTATGTTGTGGATGAGTTCGGGAAATCTCTGAACGGCTATGTTAATACAAGGGGGGGGAGATACATAATGGGGATATACTCTGACACGATACATGAGTTTTTTGGCCGCATTACAGGGGCGCTTCCATACGGCAGAAGAAAAGGTGAGAGTTTCTCTTCGGGCATAGCGCCAGGAAACGGATTTGACAAAAACGGACCCACAGCTCTCATCAATTCTGTAAACCGGTTTGATTTCCAAAAAATACCAAATGGTATCAATTTCAACCTCAAGTTTTATCCCCATACATTGAGAGGCGAAAAAGGTAGGACTATACTCTCAACCCTTCTTGAAACCTACTTCCAAAAAGGCGGAATGCAGGTCCAGACCAATGTGCTTGATCTTGATGAACTTAAAGAAGCACGCGACAAGCCCGACCTTTATCCCAATCTGCTCGTCAGGGTTTCAGGTTATACAGTGTACTTTAATGATCTGACACCGGTCATAAAGGATGAGATTATACAAAGAAATACATTCTCAGCATAGTTTGCAACAATTTTTAGAAAATTCAAATTAAAATACAAAGAGGTCCCTATGGCTCTGGGCCAGCCATTCAGTTAAAATGATGAATTTCGGTATGGTTGGGTGAACAAGAGAAATCGTATGCTTGATAATTTTACAACGTTAGAGATTATTAAGGAGCGGGGATTAATTGGGCTGGTGAGTATTTCGAGGCATTTGGAGAGTTTGGTTGGTGGTTGAGGGGGATTTAGATTGGATTCTAAAAAAAAATTAATTTTGAGTATTATTCTGTGATTTTTTAATTATATTTCAGCATTATATTGAATGATTTAAGATACATACTTCTGGAAAATATCCCCAGAAATCGATTTTGCCAATTTCTCCAGATCGGATTTACCGATCACCAGTTTTGAATTTCAGCCTGTTCTGATATCTGTTTATCGAAACACCAGAAACGCTTATTCTTTTTCCATGCGAAACGTACGTATTGATTTTATTTATACGATACAGCGTTTCACTTCAGAATATTAAACAAATATTCTTTCAAAAAATGAAAAGATCATATAATTAAATTCGAATATATTTTTCAAGAAGGATTGTGGTTTTGAATAAAATTGAACAAAAAGGAGAGGTCTTATGGCGACGGCTTTTGACAACGAGAAGTATATAGCAGAACAAGCGGCAGAGATTCTTGAAAGGGTTAATAAATTCGGCGACAAACTTTATCTCGAATTTGGTGGAAAGCTTCTCTATGATTATCATGCCTCCAGAGTCTTACCCGGATATGATCCA
>CAZTYY010000024.1:0-22840 GCA_964617785.1 uncultured Desulfobacterales bacterium
TATATAATGAAGCCTGGCGGGAATCCTCAACCCTTATTCAGGGAATGGGTATTTACGGTGAAGTGCCTTTGGGACCGGCTGGAAGTCTGTCCTATGACGGCCAGTATGGCACCATAACCATGGCTCCGGATAAAGGGGCGGCAAGACTTGCTGAGGACCAGTGGCCCCTGGGAAAATTTACAAGTTCTGTTAGCGAAGCAACTATAATTGCAGCACTAACCTCAATGGGGACAGAGCTTGCGACAAATTATTATATTTCTAATGGCGGTGATCTTGCTGCGGCGCAGGCTTCAGCAGGGGCTGATATAGCAACAGCAACGGGACAGATACAGTATTTGAGTGATAACCCGGAATTAATGAGTGTTGACACAAAAGAAATTGATGTCGAGCAAGCCTATTCAGGAAAGGCCCATTGGAATACGCCACTTGACGGGCTCGTTATAGGCGGATCAACATTGGGATACACGTTTCAAACTGAAATGTCTTCAGCCATCAACAGCAGCACAATCCAGGCGATAGCTGCATCTCAGGCATTTGGAGGCATGCTAACCGATTATGCTGATGGCAGTATTGATGACGGACCTACTTGGATTCAGCTTTTTGAAAATGCCGAAAGCTATCAGGACTCTGCTTTTTACGGTAAAGCTGTTGATTATGGTTTAACCATGAATACATATCCCACGATATTTAAGGCCGATGTAAAGACATACGTAGCATCCATTGAATATACCTGGCGTAGTCTTGTCCTGGCCGGGGAGTACATGAGAACCGACTATAAGCTCAGCTTCCAAAACGATCTGTTTAAAGACCCGTTAATCGGGGGCCTGCTGGAAGCTGCCAGTAACTTTTCAACCGTAAATACCGGCAGTGGAAAAATGGAGATTAAGGATTTTAACTCAATGGGATGGTATGTGAGCGGTGCTTACAGGCTTACTTACTGGTTTGAGCTTGGAGCGTATTATTCTGAATACTATCCTGATGAAGATGACAAAAACGGTGAAAACCGTGTGAACGTTAAAAAAATTGACAATGATTTGCATCGAGGCTGGTTGAAAGATACCTGCATGACTTTGCGCTTTGACATCAATGAAAACTGGGTGGCAAAGCTTGAAGGGCATTCAATGGACGGTGCGGCTGTGCTTCTCGGGGCCGATAACCCCATGCCGGCAGACAACACTGCTGAACGGTATGATAAATACTGGGCGCTCTATGCAGCAAAGCTGACATACAGTTTCTAGCTGTTTTATAACTCACAACTCTTAACTCAGATAGATTCTGAATACGGAATTTGTGAGTAAAGAATTGAACATGATTTTAAAGCGTTGGCTGACATAAAAAGTTCCAGTGAATTGCGTGACAGCTTTTTGTCAGTCGTTGGTCCTATAATGATTTTCTTAATTGGAGGCTCACCATCCTTTTTGTCAGCCAGCATGAATTCCAGGCAGGGAATCAGCATTGATTCTCCTCCCCTGAACCGTATGGACGAATTTGTGGGGAGTATAGGAATTGGCATGGAAAACAGCCGCCATTCTGATTTTTCAGAGCAGGATGGATGCTTAAATATTGCAGCCATCTGAATCGTTTTAAGGGCAAATTCGTCGGCTGTAGTGTTGAGTGTTAGAGGCCATTCGGAAGCATTTTTACTGTCAGGCTTTATTTTCTCGATTGATTCAGAAACCAGGGCATTTACAATTCTTTCCTGTTCAGTTTTATTATGGTTGCACCCCACAAGTTTAAACCCCTGTCTTTTTGCAAGGTATGTAAGACGCTCGGTATCAAAGCCGATACTTAGTCCAATGCCGCCAGGGCAATAGTCCTGCCAACTGCTGCTCAAATCGCTGTCCTGGGAGAATGAAATTATAAAAATATGAAACTGTTCCAAAGATGCCAGCCGTTTTATCAATTCATTAAGCAGCCTGATTTTTTTTTCCGGGACATCGGTACGCCCTTCTTTTTTTAAAAGACGTTTCAGGGATTTAATTTGACGTTTGAGCTCTTCTCTGACCATTTCTATTGTGTATGAAAAAGAAATGTCATTTTTAATATATCTGATATTGGCGGCATAAAGGTATCCGCTTTCAACTATTTCTGTAAAACACTTCGGCGATGTGTAATGATACAGAACCGGCGGCAGTATCGCATCAGAAAGAATTTTATCGAAAATGCTCATGACTTGGTTCTTTATCTTCTTTTTAGATTAGATTCAAGGTCTAAACAACGTTACACCCTTTACATTCTTTTGTTTATTTATTAAACAACAACAAAAGGGTAAACAACAACAAAAGGGCGTAAACGTTACAATAGTCACATGGAGAAAAAATGTTCGAAAATGAGAATGCCACGAAAAACGGAAACAATGGGCTTACCGATTATTTTATTATGGAATGGATCGATATTAACGATAAACTTCCATCACCGGAGGAAAAAGTGATCGTTCATTTTAAGGGACAAGGGCATGGTTCCATTGAAATAAAATATCTGCCCAAAAAACAGGCCGGTTTTCATTATGGCTGGTATCCTGGTGGAAGAGATATTCATAGTGCAATGCACTGGATGCCTTTGCCGCCTTTTCCTGAAAAGTAGCACTTGTTTTTATCCTTCGATTTTGATATTTTAACAAAAATAAAAAGTCAAAAAGTATAGTTTTATTACTTACACAGAGCTGACCCCTAAATTTTAACCTTTCAATTTAAAGAAAAAACCAAAAGGATTGGTGAATGAAGCGCTCTTTTGGGATATCAGTAAAAATATGGCTTAGTCTGGGCATTCTTGTTTTAGGATACTTTGGTTCAATGATGCTTGGGTTTTTTCTGGGTCAACAGACTGAGTTGCGTCTTCATATGATATCGGAATACCTTTTCCCTGCTGCCAAACAGAGTCAGCTTGCACTTGTTGCATTTAAAGAAGAAATCAGGTTCTTTGACGATGTTGTCGTTCTGGGTGAAGAATCTTTTATTTCATCTGCCAAGGAAAAAGGTAGGCTTTCGCTCGATTTTCTGATGAATATTATGGCCATAGATGGCTTAAGCGAGCTTAAAAAAGAAAGAATCGAAAAGACAGTCCAAAAACTCAATGAATTTAACCGAATAGCGATTATTGTTTATTCTGACCTGAGCGAATATCTGGAAGTTATGCAGGCGGGCGAGGTTGAAGATGATAAAAAAAGCCTCCGTCAAAAAGCATTTTTGCTTGCCGAGCAGACAAAAGTTATAAAAAGGGAACTGACCTCTTATGCCAGCGAATTTTCAGACGAACTTAAAGGGGAACTGGCCCAAATCAGAGAGAACACAAGAAGGCAGAGATATATAAACCTTGTTGTATTTTTTTTAGTCGTTATCGTCGCGCTCGGACTTATTTCAATTATTATTTCACGATCCATAAGTCGTCCCCTGCAAAAGACCTTTATGCTTGAGAGCGCAGTAGAGCAGTCAGTTGATGGGATCGCAGTTTCGGAATTGAACGGCAATATCAGCTTTGCCAATCAGGCATGGGCGGAAATGCATGGTTATGGACCGGAGGAGATTTCAGGGATGAATATGGACAGCTTTCATACTGATGAACAGCTTCAAAACGAATTAGCCTCTTTTAAAAAAGTTATCATTGATAAAGGTGCGCAGACCGGTTCTGTGGGGCATAAAAAGAAGGATGGAACAACATTTATTTCAATGATGACGTCAACCATTTTAAAAAGAAATGGGAACAGCGATCTAAGCATAGTCAATATTGCAAGGGATATCACTGAAAATAAAAGGCAGGAAAAAGAGCTGAGAATGGCAAAAGAAAAAACTGAAGAGACAAACATCGCTTTGCAGGAATCGCTTGAAATATTGAGACAAACTCAGGACCACCTGGTTGAATCTGAGAAAATGGTTTCTCTTGGTGGGCTTGTGGCAGGGGTTGCCCATGAGATTAACACGCCTCTTGGCGTGGGTTTGACCGCGTCTTCATTTCTTGCAGATAAAACTGCGGAGTATGAAAAACTATTTTTATCAGGAGAATTGAAACGTTCCGACCTTGAAAAATTGATGAAAATTTCTAAGGAAAGTTCAACGATACTTCTTACAAACCTTGAGCGTGCAGCAGGGCTTGTGAGAAGCTTTAAACAGGTTGCGGTCGATCAGTCTGAAGTGGAACATCGAAAATTTAACTTAAAACAATATATAGATGATCTTCTAGTGAGCCTTCGCCCCAATTTCAGACAGAATAAACACACCGTTAGCGTTCAATGCCTGGATGATCTCGAGGTTGATAGCTATCCGGGTGTTTTTTCGCAAGTGATTACAAACCTCCTTATGAATTCCATTCAACACGGGTTTGACAATATTGATAATGGGGAAATCTCCATTGATATCAATACAAATGAAAATAGCGACGAATTGCGCATCAATTATCGTGATAACGGCAAAGGAATGAGTAAAGAAGCAGAAAAAAAAGTGTTTGAGCCGTTTTTTACCACAAGGCGGGGTCAGGGTGGAACCGGTCTGGGAATGCATATCGTTTACAATCTTGTCACGCAGGTACTCGGTGGCAAAATATTGTGTAAAAGTTTTTCGGGAAAAGGCACCCTTTTTTCAATAAATGTGCCGTTAAAATAGCTGTCATTTTCTTGATTCCTTTCTTTGTTTCAAGTTCACCATCAAAGTATTTATAGGTTATTCTTGTTGACATTTTGATGCTCCTGAATTAACAAAGGCATTCTGTGTCTATATTTAATTAATAAAAAACAGATAGTTGTCGGCTGGCCATGATAGTATTTAAAAGCGTAGCTGTGTTGCGGCAATATCAATAAACCGGGAGATCGTTTTATGTCCGAGAATGTATTTATAGAGCCTCATGCGGGTTCTCTTATTAATCTTGTTGTCGATGAAGCTAGAAGCAGCATTTTAAAGGATGTTGTGTTGAATTTGCCTGATATTATTTTAAACGACAGACATCTTTGTGACTTTGAACTTCTTGCAACAGGAGCGTTTTCCCCACTTGAAGGATTTATGACAAGGCCGGACTATGAATCTGTGCTTGACAGAATGCGACTCCAGAATGGATCCGTATGGCCCGTTCCAGTCTGCCTTGATATATCTGAAATAACGGCCAGGTCACTTGAGGTGGGTCAATCTGTTGCACTTCGTGACCCGGAAGGATTCCTTCTCGCGGTGATGAATATTGAAGACCTTTGGAAGGCGGAGCATAAAAAGGAAGTCAGGATGGTATTTGGAACTGAAAATATGGATCATCCTGGTGTTGGAGCTTTTTTTTCAGGGACCGGTGAATACTATATAGGCGGAAAGCTTGAAGTCATCAGTCTGCCGCTTCATTTTAATTTTTTACAGCTTCGCCAGACCCCTCGGGAAGTGAGAAGTACATTTAAAAAGCTGGGTTGGCAGCGTGTTGTGGGATTCAAAACAAGTAATCCAATTCACAGACCCCAGTTTGAAATGACGCTAAATGCAATGCGCCAGGCCCGTGCCAACTTGTTAATTCTGCCCATAGCAGGAATGGCAAGGCCGGGGGATTTTGATCACTATACAAGGGTGAGATGCTATCGCAGGATAACAGGCCGTTATCCTCCTGATTCATTTCTTTTAAATCTTCTTCCACTTGCAATGAGAATGGCGGGGCCGAGGGATGCCCTGCTTCATACCATTATTGCGAAAAATTTTGGCTGCACTCACTTTATAGTAGGTCACGACCATGCAAACCCTGAACCAGCTGAGGATGGCCAACAATTTTACGGGAAGGATGACGCAAAAGACCTTGCCCTGGAATTTTCGGATGAAATAGGCGTGTCGGTCATTCCCTTTAATAAAATGGTATATCTTCCGTTTGAAGACGAATACCGGTTTTCAGACCAGGTTCCCGATTCAACACAGACGATTTCTCTTTCCGGAACAGATATCCGTGGACGGATTAGAAGTGGCCGGAATATTCCCATGTGGGCGACATTTGATGAAGTTGTTGAAGAATTAAGAAAAGCATATCCCTTACCAAAAAAACAAGGTTTTACGGTATTCCTGACAGGTCTTTCAGGTGCAGGGAAATCGACAATAGCAAAGATAGTCTATTCGCGTTTTCTTGAAATCGGTGAAAGACCGGTTACTCTTCTTGATGGTGATATTGTCAGGCAGAATCTTTCCAATGAACTTTCTTTTTCCAAGGAACACAGGGATATTAATGTACGCAGGATAGGATTCGTGGCCAGTGAAATTACCAAAAACAGGGGGATTGCAATATGTGCTCCCATTGCGCCCTATGAGTCGACACGGCGGGAAGTGAGAAGGATAATTGAGGCGTATGGCGGATTCATTGAGGTACATGTGTCAACGCCGATTGAAGAATGTGAGAAAAGGGACAGGAAAGGGATGTACGCTAAAGCACGCGCAGGTTTGATTAAAGGATTTACCGGTGTGGATGACCCTTATGAAGAACCTGAATCGCCTGCCTTGCGTATCAATACAACTGCTCTCACACCGGATGAAGCTGCCCAGGAAATATTGCTTTATCTAGGCCAGAAAGGATATATATGAAAATACTCGTCACGGGGGGTGCCGGCTACATCGGCAGCCATACATGCATAGAGCTTCTCGATAAAGGATATGATATCCTTGTGATAGACAATCTTGTCAACAGTAGCGAAGAGTCATTGAGAAGGGTGGAGGAGATTACAGGAAAAACACTTGAATTCATAAAGCTTGATCTGCTCGATAGAGAGAGTGTGAATACTCTTTTTAAAAAAAACAGATTTGATGCCGTTATCCATTTTGCCGGTTTGAAAGCTGTAGGAGAATCTGTGGAGATCCCTCTTTTATACTATTACAACAATATAACCGGAACTCTGAATCTTGCGGAGGCCATGAAAGCATCCGGAGTTAAAAATATTGTTTTCAGCTCATCAGCGACTGTTTACGGTGATCCGCAAACAGTTCCCATAAAGGAGGATTTCCCGGTATCACCGACAAATCCATACGGCAGGACAAAGCTGATGATAGAAGATATTTTAAAAGATCTTTTTATATCAGACAAGTCCTGGAATATTATGCTGCTCAGATATTTTAATCCTGTGGGAGCCCATCAAAGCGGAAGAATCGGGGAGGATCCGAATGATATCCCGAACAACCTGATGCCGTATGTCAGTCAGGTCGCGGTGGGGAAACTTTCTGAACTGTCGGTATTCGGCGACGATTACCCCACAATTGACGGCACCGGCGTTAGAGACTATATCCATGTAGTAGATCTTGCCAGGGGACACATAAACGCACTGGAAAAACTTGAAAAATCCCCGGGTATATTAACTTGTAATATAGGCACAGGCCGTGGATACAGTGTGCTTGAAATGGTCGAAGCATTTGAAAAGGCATCAGGCAGAAAAATTAAATATAAAATCATCGGCCGCCGTTCCGGAGACATTGCAACCTGCTACGCAGATCCGTCCCTTGCATTGAAAGAACTGAATTGGTCGGCTGAATTTGGAATAGAAGACATGTGCCGTGATTCATGGAATTGGCAGTCGAGCAATTCTGATGGATTCGATTCATAGAGATTTTAACTTTTTTTTCTCAATCATTAAGTAACGATAATTAATTCATTACCACGATACGATGTGACTATTGTCGGCGCAGGCCCTGCCGGAGCCCTTATCGGATACGATTTGGCAAAAAACGGTGTGAAGGCTTTGCTTATTGAGAAAAAATCGCTTCCGCGTTATAAGGCTTGTGGCGGCGGACTTACACGGCGAACCCTTGATGCCCTTCCGTTTGATATCTCTCCAATTATTGAAGATTATGCCTATAAAGCCAGAATGCTGTATCAGAACCGTTCGCTGTATGTGAAAACATATGACAAACCTATAGTTGGAATGGTAATGCGGGATGTTTTTGATTACTTCCTGATCGAGCAGGCAATGGCAAAAGGTCTTGTTGTTCACGATGATACAGCTTTTGAGTCAGTATCCGGCAGAGCAGGGGAACTGTTGATAAAGACTTCAAAAGGAAGTTATAAGGCTAAAATCATTGCAGGCGCTGATGGTGTTAACAGCAGGGTAGCAAAAGCATTAGACTTAAAAATAAATCATGATGTTATGATGGCCATTGAAGGTGAGGTCTGTCCTGAAGATATGGGGATGCTTGAGAAATTCAGAAACAGCATTGATCTCGATTTCGGTGTTATACCAGGAGGGTATGGCTGGGTTTTTCCAAAAAAAGATCATCTTAGCGCAGGTGTCGGCACAAGTTTGAGAGGGATGCGGGAGTGGAAAGGTTATTTTAAATCGTATCTGGAGCTTAAGGGTATAATTCCTGAATCCATGAAATATCCGGTCAGGGGTCGTTTAATTCCCATCAACCCGCACAAAGGCAATATTCTTTCTGATGAACGCGGACTTGTTGCAGGGGATGCGGCAGGATTTACAGACCCCATGACGGGCGAGGGGATTTTTTATGCTGTTCGGCAGGCCGCGATTGCTTCACAGGTAATAAAGGATGCTTTTTTATCAGGCAGCAGTGTTGCTGAATATACCGGTTTGATAAAAAGGGAGTTTATGAACGATCTCATATGGGCTAAAAGAATGGCGCATATTCTATACCGATACCCGGCAATCAGCAGACGGCTTTTATTCAGGTGCGGAGAAGCTCTGGGAGAGAATCAGACTGCGGTTATCCTGTCACAGCAGACATACAGTGATGTTTTTAGAAAGATAGCTATCCTGATGCTCAATCCAATCCGGCTTTTATCATTGTTGTCCCAACGTAATTAAATCTACCAGAACCTGTAAAAATGATGGACAGGGCCGTGCCCCTTGCCGAGGGAGTATGGCGCACCCGCGCTGATGGCGCCTGTGATATATCGTTTTGCATGCTTTACCGAGTTTTCCATGGTTTCCCCTTTTGCGAGAAAAGATGCAATTGCAGAGGCGAGGGTACATCCGGTTCCATGATTGTTTTTTGTTGTGATGCGGTTTTCTGAAAAACAGGCATACTGTTTTTGAGCATTTGTGAAAAACACATCCGTGCAGTCCGTATCATCAGCATGACCGCCTTTTATCAATACATTTTTACATCCAAAACCGGATAGTTCAGATGCTGCCAGCTTAATATCGTCTATGCTTTTAATTTTTTTGTTCAATAAAGCGGCTGCTTCAGGAATATTAGGTGTAACTATGTCGGCAATGGGTAAAAGAAGTGTTTTGGTTGCCTCTACAGCGTTGTCGTCAATGAGCCGGTCACCGCTCTGGGCAATCATAACAGGGTCTATCACAATGTTTGGCGGGGCATATTTTTTTAATAGTCCGGCAACAAGTTCGATGATGTCGGCGGACAGCAGCATACCGGTTTTAACTGCATCCGGTTTTATATCGGAAAAGACAGCTTTAACTTGTGCCTCAATGAAATCGAGAGGTACGGCGTGAATCGCCGTAACCCCTCTTGTATTTTGAGCGGTCAGCGCGGTAATGACCGACATGCCGTAACATCTGAGCGCAGCAAATGTTTTAAGATCTGCCTGTATGCCCGCACCACCGCTGCTGTCGGACCCCGCAATCGTAAGTACTTTATGGTATTTTACCATCCCCACGTGAGATAGTCATGAATGGAGTCAGCAGCCTGTCTTCCAGCGCCCATTGCGAGGATAACAGTTGCCGATCCTGTGACTATGTCACCTCCTGCCCACACACCTTTTTTACTGGTTTTTCCGGTGGCTTCATCTGCTTCGATATAGCCCCATTTATTTAAAGCAAGACCTTCTGTGGATTGGGTTAGAAGTGGATTCGCGCCGGCGCCCACAGCTATAATCGCAAGATCGCATTCGAGTTCAAATTCAGATCCTTCAATCGGAATGGGTCTTCTTCTTCCTGATGCGTCGGGTTCCCCCAACTCCATCTTTAGACCGGTCATACCGGTTACACGGCCTTCTTCATTCCCAAGAAATTTCACCGGGCTTGTAAGGAAATGGAATTCTACACCTTCCTCTTCAGCATGGTGAACCTCTGCGCCCCTGGCCGGCACTTCCTGTCTTGAACGGCGATATACAATTCGAGATTTCTCAGCACCGAGTCGCAGGGCTGTCCTTGCCGAATCCATCGCCACATTTCCTGCACCGAGTGTGATGACATTTTTACCCCTTACAATAGGTGTGTCATACTCGGGGAACAGATATGCTTTCATGAGATTGGATCGCGTCAGATATTCATTGGCAGAGAGTATTCCGATAAGGTTCTCACCCGGAATATTAAGGAATGTGGGAAGACCTGCCCCTACGCCCAGGTATATTGCGTCATATCCTTCTTCGAAAAGTTCATCCAATGATGCTGTTCTTCCGATTACCTGGTTGCACTCAAGTTTTGCGCCAAGCTTTTCAAGAGTTGCAACTTCGGAAAATACGATCTCTTTCGGCAGTCTGAATTCGGGGATACCGTAAACAAGCACTCCTCCCGGTTTGTGGAAGGCTTCAAATATTGTGACGTCGTGTCCTTTAAGAATCAGATCGCCTGCAACAGTTAGACCCGATGGGCCGGACCCGACAACCGCTATTTTTTTACCTGTGGGTTCAGCTTTGGCAGGAAGTTCGCTGTCACCGCTTTTTCTTGCATAGTCTGCGGCAAACCGTTCCAGATTACCGACGGCAACCGGTTCATCCTTTTTACCCACTATACATTTTCCCTCGCACTGTATTTCCTGGGGACATACCCTGCCGCATACTGCAGGTAGGCTGTTCTTTTCCCATAATTTACTTGCAGCGCCTGAAAAATTTCCTTCTTTTATCAAATTTATAAATCCAGGTATATCTACACCAACAGGACAGCCATCTATGCAGGCAGGTTTTTTGCACTGCAGGCATCTTTCAGCTTCTTTCATAGCGGCTTCGGGGCTGTATCCGTGAGGGACTTCATCAAAATTTCTTGCCCTGACTTTTGCCTCCTGCTCGGACATCGGCTGCCGGGGGATTTTTGCTTTTTTTTCAGTCATTATTTCCTCCATCAGAAAGGCTATTTGCCATATTCTTCGTAAGACTTTTTTTCTTCGGCTGTGTAAGCCTGCAGTCGTTTTGTTAACTCATCAAAATCAACTTTATGGCCATCAAATTCCGGGCCGTCCACGCATGCAAATTTTGTTTCACCTCCCACGGAAACCCGGCATCCGCCGCACATCCCGGTTCCGTCGATCATTATCGGATTGAGGCTTACAAGAGTTTTGACATTGAAATCTTTTGTGATTTTTGAAACAAATTTCATCATCGGCACAGGGCCAATGCCCACAACAAGCTTTACATCATTATTTTCCAGCACTTCCTTCATTACATCTGTTACAAAGCCGTGATGTCCGTATGAACCATCGTCGGTACATATGTGCAGTCTATCGGAAGCAGCCTTCATCTTGTCTTCAAGGATAAGCAGGTTTTTGTTTCTTGCACCGATAATGCTGATAACGTTATTTCCTATTTCTTTTAGGCCGCGTGTGATCGGATGCAGAACAGCCACTCCGGTGCCGCCGCCGACACAAACAACAGTTCCTATCTTTTCAAGATGGGTCGCTTGCCCGAGCGGGCCTATTACATCTTCATATCCGTCGCCCACTTGCAGGGTTTTAAACAGGGCTGTAGATTTCCCAACGATCATATAAATGATTGTTATCGTACCCTTGTCGGGGTCAGTATCAGCCATGGTTAAAGGTATCCGCTCTCCGGTTTCGTTTGCCTTTAAAATGACAAACTGTCCGGGCTTTGCTTTTTTGGCTATTAGCGGTGCTTCTATTTCATTTAGAATCACCGTACCCTGAGCCATCTCTTCCCGCTTAACAATTTTAAACATATCGATCCTCCTGAATATTCCCTAACCTGCCTGTAATTAAGAAAGGGGATTAAACTGCAAACGAATAAAATAAGTATATTCTTACTAAAAATCAACTAAAATCATATATTGACCTTTAAAAAATTTGATGTTAATGGCAAAGTTTCTTAAAATACGGAGTATGAAAGGAACTGTTTGATGAAACTGTTTGACAGCCATTGCCACCTTGACGACAGGTTGTTTCGTAAGGATATTGATGTTGTAATCAACAGGGCAAAGGATGCCGGTGTTGATGCTGTGATGATTGTCGGCATTACGGAGAAAAGCTCATCAAAAGCTGTTGAACTTGCGGAAACACGACCGGGTATTTATGCTTCAGTGGGTATACATCCCCATGATGCATCAAGCTTTTCTGAAAAAGCGTTGGTTAGGCTCAAGGAACTTGCCATCAAACCTGCTGTGCATGCGTGGGGAGAGACCGGGCTCGATTTTAACCGGATGTATTCGCCGAGAGATGATCAGGAACTAAGTTTTAAAAGGCAGATTGAAGCAGCCTGTGAGCTTGACCTGCCGCTGATTTTTCATGAAAGGGATAGCAAGGGTCGTTTTTTAGAAATTTTAAACACTTATAAAGACAACATCCAAAATGGTGTGGTTCACTGTTTTAGCGGCAGCAGGGAAGAACTTAAAGCTTACCTCGATTTTGGCCTTTATATCGGTATCACCGGCATTTTAACCATAAAAAGCCGAGGTGAAGATTTACGCAGGCTTGTAACAATGATACCGGCAGATCAGATTCTTGTTGAGACGGATGCGCCATATCTGACACCCGCGCCTGAAAAAAACAAAACCCGGCGAAATGAGCCTGCTTTTGTCCGTTCAACCCTGATGAAGCTTGCCGAGGTCAGAGGTGAGGAACCGGAATATCTTGCGGAAAAAACCTGGGAGAATACATGCAGGCTCTTTAATATTTGATTTTAAAATTCTGAATTAAAATAATAACTTGATCCGCACCGGAATCAAGTAGCACCAGAGCTTCGAGTTTGTTTTCGGCTGATGCACCCAATAAAACACTGGTGCCTGCAGGAATCGTATTGCCATCAAATTCGAATTCCTTTTCAAAAGCAGTATTCGGGTCCGCACCCTTGTCAAGGAGAGCTCTCATTATTTGGATATTCGCTTTAGTATTACTTGTTCGCCATCTAGTTGCAAAGATCTCAATTCATTCATGGCAGCGGTAAAATGGTTGATCAATTCAGCGAATTTGCCTCCTTCGGCAGCAGATATATGTTCCAATCTCAACCTTTCCGGATCAATCCCGGCTTTTTTCAATATCTTTTTACTGGCGGAAATTGTCTTTGTCGTCTGTTTAACGCCTGAAATGTAATGACAATCCTGCGAATGGCACCCCACAACAAGTACTCCGTCAATCCCTTTCAGAAAAGCATGATAAATAAAACTGGGATCGATTCGACCAGAACACATCACCCGTATGATCCTGACATTCGGCGCATATTGAATCCGAGAAGTGCCTGCAAGATCCGCCCCAGGATAACCGCACCAGTTACAGAGAAACGCTAAAACTTTTGCCCCGGCTTTTTTTCCGGGAACCGAATAAGCTGCATCAATTTGTGAGACAATTTGTTGGTCAGTGGAATGGTGAATGGTTATGGCACCCTCACGGCATATGGAACTGCAGATACCGCATCCTTTGCAGATCGCCGGAATAACCATTGCCCTATTCCTCTGTACACTGATAGCATTGTAGGGACAAATTTCTTCGCACAACCTGCATCCTGTACATGCTTTCGCATCTATTTCACAAATAGCACCACTGGACTCAAACATATCTTTTGAAAGAACGGTTGCTGCTCGCAGGGCTGCCCCATTGGCCTGACTGATCGTCTCCGGGATATTCTTGGGATAATGAGCCATTCCGCAGAGAAAAATCCCTTCCATGGCAAAATCAAGTGGGCTTAATTTCATATGCGCTTCCATGAAAAAACCATCCTTTGTCATAGGAACCTTCAACAGTTTTGCCGTTTCCGGGTTTCCTTTCGGAATAACCGGTGTGCTTAATACTAGGAGGTCAGAGCTCATCACCAGTTCCATCTCCAGAATCGGCTCAAAAAATGTTAATGAAAGCGATTCTCCTCTGGTAGTCAGTTTTGGATGTTTCCCGGGTTTATAACGGATAAATTGTATGCCTTTTTTCCGTGCCTGCAGATAGTAGTTCTCATTGAATCCGTATGTCCGCATATCCCGATAAAAAACAAAGATCTCCAGCGCATTATTCAGCTCTTTCAGTTTCAGGGCATTTTTTACTGCCTCTCCGCAACAGATACGGCTGCAATAGGGCCGTTCAATATTTCTACTTCCCACACACTGGATCATGACCACGCGCTCCAGATTTTGCGGCAAAGTACCTGAAGCGATCATTTCTTCCAATTCCTGTTGAATAACAACTCTATTATTATTTCCATATTGGTATTCGTCTGGTTTAAATACTTCTCCACCTGTGGCAACAATGATGATGCCATGTTCCAGTTCTATTGTGGAAGATTCATTTTCAAATGTACTCTTAAAATTACCCTTGAACCCGGAAAGGGATTTCAATTCATAACCTTTAAATACCCGAATCTTTTTTTCGCTTTCCACCTTTTGCTTCATGTTTTCAAGAAAAGGTTTGATCGCCTCTCCATCCAGGGTGTAGTGAAGGTTCCTTAGATTACCTCCAAGCTCCCTTTCTTTTTCCACTATAAAAACCTCAAATCCCTGATTGGCCAAGGCCGTTGCTGCCGTTATCCCGGCCAGGCCGCCTCCGATTACAAGGCCCTTTTTATGAACAGGCAAACGAATGGGTTTTAAAGGAGACAGGTTTCGGGATCTGGCAACCGCCATGGCGATGATATCTTTTGCCTTTTGTGTTGCTTCTTCCCTGTCTTGTGAATGGACCCATGTGCAGTGTTCCCTGATATTGGCCATCTCCAGAAGGTAGGGATTCAAACCGGCTTCACGAAGTGCTTCTCGAAATATGGGTTCATGGGTCTTGGGCGTGCAGGCGGCAACAACCAGCCGATTCAGTTTTTTTTCTTTGATTACATCACTTATCTCCCGAAATGAAGCGGACGCACAGGAGATCAACTGGTCTTCGCAATGGACAACATTGTTTAACGCCGCAGTATATTGAACCAGCGATGAGAGATCCGCCTTTCCGGCAATGTTGGTGCCACAGTGACAGATAAAAACACCGATCTCAGGTTCTTCGCCGGTTATTGATCTCTCAGGCGGATACACCTTTTCTTTGGCTAATTGTCCCCGTTGCCTGTGCAGGAGTTGTGCCGCCAGAGAACCGGCACCGGTAGCGGAACTGACAGCATCGGGAATATCCATGGGACCTAAAAATGTCGCTGCAGGAAAAATCCCGGGGCAGTCGGCAATCTCATTGGGCGAAAAACTGCCGGTTTTGCAGAACCCATGCTCATTCAACGGCAGTCCCATGATCCGGGCCAGAGATCTGTTACCTTCAGAGTCAACCATCCCGGTAGATAATACAACCATGTCAAACGTTTCCCGGATGATGCGGTTATCTGCTACATACTGAACCATCAGGTTACTGTTTTTCAAATCTTCCAATATTTCAGGCCTGCTTTGGATAAACCGGGCCCCTTCCATGTCCCTGACCCGGTTATACAGATCCTCATACCCCTTACCATAAGTCCTGATATCATTGTGAAAAATAGTAACCTGGCTGGCCGGATACTGGTGTTTTACTATAAGGGCCTGTTTCACGGCATAGGTACAACAAACAGATGAGCAATATGTTCGATCTGACCGGATATCCCGTGATCCAACACATTGAAGCCAGGCTATTTTGTAGGGGACTTTTCCGTCAGAGGGTCTTAAAAGTTCACCTTTGTATGGACCGTCTGCATCCAGGATTCTCTCAAAGGCCTGGCTGCTGACAACATTTTTCATATCCCTGAAACCATATTCTCTACTGGCCTTTGCATCAAACACTTCACAACCGGGACTGACAACGATGGCGCCCACACGCATGATGCCTATTTTTCTCTTCTGGTTCAGATCAATCGCTTTTGCCTGGCAAACCGGCGGACAGATGTTACACTTTTTTTCCTGAAAATATAAGCAGGTTTCCCTGTCCACGACTGCAACCGCAGGAACAGCCTGAGAACATGGAATATCTATTGCTTTTACATGGGACAGATTTTCATCAAATGGATTGGGCAGTGTATAGGGGCAGTAGGATGAACAGGTTCCGCACCCCCGACAAAGCGTTTCATCAACATAGCGGGGCCGTCGGGTGACGGTTACTGCAAAGTTGCCGGCTTCACCTTCTACGGAGTCTATGTCGGTATTGGTCAAAACCTTTATACTGGGATGCCGACCGACATCCGCCATTTTAGGCCCCAATATTCAGAGAGAGCAGTCCAGTGTGGGAAAGGTTTTATCCAATCGGGACATCCTCCCCCCGAT
Source organism: uncultured Desulfobacterales bacterium (assembly GCA_964617785.1). Classification (GTDB taxonomy): domain Bacteria; phylum Desulfobacterota; class Desulfobacteria; order Desulfobacterales; family SURF-7; genus JAFDJC01. Next base: position 16,271 of record CAZTYY010000024.1, read on the forward strand.
CATGGGTGCTTTTTCCACAAGATAAACCTTATAACCGACAGCAGCTAAGTCCAATGCAGACTGTATGCCGCTGATGCCGCCGCCAACCACTAAAACAGCACCAATAAATTTACCTGACGTCATTACAACATTTCCACTTCATCATCATATTCCTCTTCCCCAACTACCATATCATCTTCCTCTTCTCTTTCATGGTAGGTCAAAGCACCGGGCAGACACCACTTGACACATAATGGTTCCGGCAGCGGCGGTTCTCCACACATATCGCATTTTAAGGGAATTTCCGAATCAGGCTCTTTAAACAGGTCCCGTGACGGACAGGAACTGCGGCAGAAAGAGCATTCGCCATATTCCTTTCCTTTAATGATAATAATATTCCTGCCGCTGCATTCGACATCTGTATAGGGCCCTGCCTTTATGGGAACGAACAGCCGTTTCCCTTCATCCTTGTAAACACGAATCCGTGATCTTTGAGAATTGACAATGCTATATTTGGGTTCTGCATGAAATGCCGAACAGATCATCTCGCAAAATCGGCAACCGGTACATTTATCTGTATCAATTTTGATGGTTCGTATCTTTTTCATTATCGGGCTCCGGTTTTATTGAAGGTCCTGCCACACATAATCCAGACCCAGTTCCTGCAACGTCTGTCTGGTAGGAATGCCCTGGCTGTTCCATCCTTTTATTTCATAATATCGATCGATCCACTTGTTGAAGATTTCAGGGTCCAACCTGTTTAATGCGGGAGACGGGGGGTTCTTATGAATGATTTTGGACAGGGAGTCGTCTTTTCTCCTCATCCCCAGCCTTATATTGGCGGATCGCACAAGATTTAATGTCCGTCTGCCGATTATTGTCAGATCCGCCTCATTGATTTCCATCCCGGTGACACAGGAAACAAGGTCTGCCATCAGGGCCCGGCTGTTAATGGGTGAGTTCATGAGAAATACCGACCAGTAAGAGCAGATTCCGGTCATATCGATAATTGAGTAAGTCTCATCATCATAGGCGATAAATTGACACCCCGGCTCATAGTCGGTCCCATCATGGCTAAAATCAGCCATATAGTACTTCTCATATGTTCTGGGATAGATCCAGTAAGGTGAATTGACGAGTTCTTTCCGCTGTTCCTCACTATAACCGGCCCACGCCACACATGTGCTGCTTACATTTCTGCTCATATCTCCCTTGTCGCTGATGGCCTGAGCTAGGGCCAAATACGGCATATACATTAAAACGCCCGGCGGCGCGTATTCCAATTTTTTAATGTGATGAACATGTGCTTCAGCGCCCCTGCCTATTCTATTGGCTGCCTTGTATACACCCTCTGCCAGCAGATCCCCAATGTCCTCCCGTCTGCTGATTTTTTCTATTAATGAGAGAACAACTTCCTTGTCACTCCATATAAGATCCATCCCGCCGGTTTCCTCTTTTGTCAGAATGCCTTTTTCATAAAGGTCTATGGCAAAAGCTATACATCGGGCAACGGCAATGATATCCAATCCGTTTTGCTGGGACAATCTGCAGCATTCCAATGTAAAATTATAATCAATAATTTTGGTGCTCACCATGAACGAGTTCCATAAATGACATTTCAGATAGGCGCATCCGCCGTCAGGGAGTACAAATGCCATCCTGCAATTGACCCCGCAATTGCTGCAAGCCGCTGCACCATCACTGTTTTTTAGCCAGTTGGGAAATTCCACGCTCACGGCATCAAGGTCCTGCTTAAACAAAGAATCCTGGGACAGATCCGAATAAGTCTCATTCAGGTTGCCGTAAAGCCCCGCTCCCATGGTGTCCAGAACAGCCATGCCATAAGAAAAATGTTCCATATCCTGCCTGAACGGGCCGGATCTGTCCCGAATCTGTTCGCACAACTCAAGCATCCTGGCTGGATTTGCAATCTTCACATCTTTGGTTCCTCGAACCGCTATTGCCTTTAAATTCTTATCCCCCATTACAGCACCGGGACCACCTCGGCTTGCGCTGGCTCCCACACTGCTTTCAATACTAGCCGAGTAGCATCTGTTTTCACCGGCTGGTCCAATACATGCAACCTGAACATCGTTGTTTTTTAACTCCTCACGGATGGTTGTTATGGTTTCTTGTGTACCCTTTCCCTTTAAATGAGAGGCATCGCGCAGTTCCACGTGATCATCGCTGATCCACAGGTAGACAGGGGTTGCTGATTTCCCCTCAATAACGACGGTGTCATAACCGGCGTGCTTCAATTCCGTAGGCCAGAATCCTCCAAGAGAGGAATGCATATGCAGACCTGTCTGGGGAGATTTAAATGTAAAAACACCCCGGTTGGCGCTTGGGACCATGGTTCCGGTGAGGACTCCTGTACCGGCTATTAAAAGGTTTTTCGGCGAAAACGGGTCTGTCTCCGGCGGCACCCGATCCCAAAATATTTTGGCGTTTATCCCTTTACCTCCTATAAACGTCTCATATATACTGCGATCTTCTTCTACCTTCTCAATAGTTCCACGGGAAAGATCAACTTCCAGCCGGGTTCCCATCCATCCGTAATGAATCATGCCTTCCTCCTTTTTCCGCTACAACCAGATATGCCTGTTGGCCATAAGTCAGATGTATCGATTGACTGAGAAAATCTTTTTTGGGTAGTATATTTTCCCAGTCCTGCTTCCCCCAGAAATGGTAATATCCGCTCCTGCCGGCAGCAGCAATGACGATATTGAGAGAAAACAACAGAAACATTCTGAAACAGAATGAAATTTTTTTACCAGGAGCTACCCGCTTCAAACTGGCCCTGACCAGTTTGACAAGTGAGGCACCTTTGCACGAATTGACAACCACGAGTCTTCCGCCCGGCCGCAATACTCTGGATATTTCTCCTAATGTATATTCAGGATTTGGAAGCGCATACAAAACATTGACCATTGCGATTCGATCAAATGAATTGTCCGGAAACGACAATGTCTGGTTCAGATCTGCCTGCTCAAACCGGACACTGTTGACCTTTTCTTTTGCAACAGCCAGCATTTCCACGGAAAAATCAACGGCGTTTATCTGTTTTAATGATTTGAAATTGCGTGATACGACCTCCTTTTCCAGATTTCCAGTGCCGCATCCGGCATTTAGCAAAGAATCTGCCGATTCCAATGTAAGAGATTCGGTCACTTCATCAATCAAATCACGATAAAGAGGAGAGTAAAGAAGCATATCATAAGTTCGGGCATACATGGGCCATAACCATCGGTTCAAATCCATCTTTTTTTATCCCTCTCCTTATTTAAGTATGTGTTGAACATCAGGCGCTGTCGCCAAATCACATACCAATAACTTCATTTCGATATTATTATGGTATGGATGTTCGGCAACCGGTACATTTTCGATAATTCTGATGTCAGCACCTAAACGTTTTCCAAGCTTTCTGTATGTCAATGCTTGCCTGACCGGAGTGACCATAGTCAGGTATCGGCAAGCGTAAGACTGTGCCTTTGCAAAAAGGTATAAGCCGATTTTGGAAAGTTTGCCGCCTCTATATTCGTGCGAAACAGCTATTCGGCCGATTTCACCGATCATTATCCTTTCCGATCCAATTTCCGGCAATAATTCATGCAGTAAAAAATCTTCTGTTTCCAGGGGCAGTCGGTTTTCCGGTGAATTGCTATAACGGAAAACGACACGTCCACCGCCCACCACTTTTTCACCCTCTCTGACAATCAATATGTCCCCGTGCCTGTCATGGGAATCTTCAACACCGGAAAAAACTTTTAATCCCCAATCTTTTTTATAACAGGCTTCTCTTATTTCATAATACTGGTTCAAAAGATTTTTATCCGTTGTAAACTCATAAACAAACCCGTTTTCTTCTGAAGGCTTTATTTCATCGGTTCGAGATTCTACAATTTCTGATTGCATGATTCCCCCCTGTTTTCTATTTTAAGGAGATACTTTTATAAAAAACTTACACCCTCAGTGTCATACATAAAATTATATGTATTAATCATCTCTATTTCTGGATCAAACAGGTACTGTTTTTCGTTCAATTTTCGTTTTACATCTTGAGATATAAATTGAATTGCAACCTCATCGGCAAACAACACTCCTTTTTCCGAAAGTTTGATACTACCGTTCAATTTTTCCAATAGCCCCAAGCGTTGAAGGTTTTTCAATAAACTGTTGTATTTTTTTCCAACATCTTCCTGAAAGGCATTTTCGACTCGTTTAATGTTAACCTCCCCTGATTTGATTCCTAAAACCATAGCTCTTGCCAATCTTTCTTCTTTAGACAGTTTGATTCCCTTCCAGATCGGCAACTCGTTCTTTTTTAATGATGCGCAATATCTCCGAATGTCAGGATAATTGTAATACTGGTGGTAATTAAAATATGAAAAAACACCGCTTCCAAATGAAAGCAACTGGACCTCTTCACTTCTCCTTGCCTCGTTTTTTTGATGTTCATAATGAAAACCTTCTCTTGGCTTTACAAACCAATCGATTAATTCATCGCTGTTATAACCTTCTTGTTTTGCTTTTTTCATTGTCATGATTCTGAAAAGGTGATTCATCTGTTCATTAGGGAATCTGTTCGGTGATTTTTGATAAAAATTGTAAATCGGGGATGGTTTTCTAAAAGCCGTAAAATATGTCGTGACCGATTCCGGATCCAAACCAAATGCCGTATCAAGCGTTTTTGCCCAAGTTGCTGAAGTTAAATCCGGCAAGGGATAGAGTAAGTCAATATTGACATTGTTAAATCCTTCAGAGCGTGCCAATTCAAATGTCTCAACAGCTTCTTTTGCAGTGTGTCTCCTGTTGGTAATTTTCAGAATGTGATTATCGAAACTTTGAACTCCGATATTCAGTCGATTGACATTGTTTTTGAAATAAGTTTGAAGCAGAGATCTCCCATTTTTCCTGATAATCTCGGGATGAACTTCAACAGTGATTTCAGTCTTCTCCGATAATTGAAAATTTTGCTTAATAAAGTGAATTAAATCCTTGAACTGGTCTTCTGTTAAAACAGTGGGACTGCCGCCTCCGAAAAATACTGATTTGATTTTAACACTGCCCAATCCGCCGCTAATTTTATGAGCGACAATTTCTATCTCTTTTTTAAGGGCAGCCAGATAATCGGCGATAATCCCATTTCCCGGTTTTTCAATTTGATGAAAATAACAAAAAGAACACTTACCACTGCAAAAGGGTATATGAACATATAATGAGAATTCCCTGCTTTTATTATGAAAATTGGAAAAAATTTCTTTGCTTTCCATTTTATCCATTACCTTTAAAGGCGGATACATAACGGTAATATGATAGTTGACAGGATCCCTTCTTATACCAGCCCGCCAGATTTCATCCAGATTTCTGTCTGCAAGGATATTAATTGATTTATCGATAATATTCATTTTTATCTCCTTTATTCAATTATACATTAAATTCTCATTACACAACCTCTTACACCGCCTCATTTAAATTTCACTTAAATTTCACTTACATTTTGAACATTGAATGAGGTTTAAGTGAATACAAGGCACGAAAATAGAGGAGCCGGCATCGCCACATGGCGACGTTGATATTTTTGAATCGCTCCTTATTCCTGCTTGCCAAACTTTTTCGATCTTACTTGCTTCAATCACTTTGATTGATCGATTGATCAAATATTTTTTTATTTTAATACTTTTTTTCATTTTATAATTCCTCATAATTTCAATCAGGTAAGTCCGTTCCCCAAAAGTGATATTTCCATCACATTTTCCATTTAATATGATACGAATATCACATTGTCAAGAAAAGCTGATGGATATATCATATTAGCTTGACGTTGAGCATAGATTTCTTTTAAAATCAGGTTCAAAAATAAAGGGAAGGATAAATGATGAAAAATGAAGCCAGAGTTCCAAAACAGACCCGCAGCATTAAAACCCGGACACGAATCATGGATGCTGGCATGAAATTATTTTCCCAAAAGGGATATTATAACACAAACTCAAATGAAATTGCGCGATCAGCAGGTGTGGCAGTGGGTAGCTTTTACGCATATTTCAAAGACAAAAAAGCCCTGTTCTTGGAGATCATGCAAGGCCATTGGGAAGAGCAAAATGCAATTATTGAATTTCCGCCTGAAAATTTAGACGATCTCAAGATCGAAAAACGAGAAATGCTTTATAAATTAATCAAAAGCTTTATGGATATGCATGATATTGCACCTAAATTCCGTAAGGAACTGTTTGCGATTGCCCATACTGTTGATGAGATTCAACAGAAAATTTTTGAATGGGATCAATTAGGGGTGGAAATTACGACAAATTATTTAAAAATGTGGAAGGATCATCTCCGAATAACTGATTTTTCTGCGGCTGCCATGATTTGGTATACCACCATGGATCAAAATATCCACCGCATAAAATTTTCCAAAACAGAAATTGAAGAAGAAAGGCTGACTCAAGAATTAACCGATATGCTACATGAATATCTATTCGGCACAGCCTAATACATTTTTAGTTACAAAAATCTTTTGAAAGTTTCCCAAAAATTTGTCAAAGGGTGATTTTATCACTTGCAAATCCAACTCAACTATCGAATTTAATA
>CAZTYY010000024.1:22940-25615 GCA_964617785.1 uncultured Desulfobacterales bacterium
GTGTTATGTTAGTCCATCTTTACATTTCAGATCGTCAATCCATTACAAGTACCTTAATAACTTTTGAAATCGTTTTCTAATGGTTAAAGCAAAGATCAATATAGACAGCTTGATTGACATCGTCAAGAATGGCGGGATTATCAAGACAGGCGTCGATATATATAACAAGCAAGGACTGCTTCTTCTTGAGAAAAATGTACCGGTAAACAATGTCAAACCTCTTCTTGTGATCAAGAAATGCGGAATAACTGATCTCCCGATAAATTTATCTGGAGAAGGCGGGCTGTGGGATCAGAGTGGGAATCCGATCTCCTTTGAGTTGACTGACGAAACAGAGGACGCAGAAGGTAGAGATGGAGGTGTCTCTGATGTTGAAAAACGACTGCATAAAATTACCGAACTTCGCAAACTTGCAACTGAAAAATATCAGAGTGCCAAGAATAATATTAAAAAGGTTCTTTCCGATATTCAAGACACAGGAGGCGAATTTGACTATCAGGAGGTCGAAGAAACCGTTTCAGAGCTTATTGATTTTATTTCCCTGGAGGAAACGGCATTTTCATATCTTACAAGGGAGATATTCTCCTATGATGACTATTTGTATAATCACTCGGTTAATGTCTGTACGATAGGTACGGTTGTATTAAAAAGATTTAATACTCATTTTGGCAGTATGATAGGCAATCAACTTGCAGGCTTTCCGGAAGTGTTTAATGATGAAACCGAAAAAAAGATGGACACATTTATTTTTTATCAGCCAGAAGAAATACAGGAAATGGCATTAGGCTATTTCCTCCATGATGTTGGTAAGGTTTTAATTCCCGATAAAATTTTAAATAAAAAGGGAAAGCTGACAGATGAGGAATTTGAAATTGTAAAGCAACATTCATATGTCAAAGGCATTGAAATTCTAAAAAAAAACAGGATTGAGTACAATCTGTATATAAAAAATATTGTTAAATATCATCATTCCAATATCTACAAAGGCGAAGAACGGTGTTATCCCCATGATAAATCTTATGAAGAAATTCCTCCTTATGTGAAGATCTGTAAGCTTTCCGATATATATGATGCAATGACCTCAAAACGATCATATAAAGAAGCTCTTAGCCCGATATCTGTTGTTACTGATATATTCAGAAATTATGCTGAAAAGGATGGGTTGCTACAGTTCGTTCTCCATTCTTTTGTTAAAACAATCGGGATATTTCCACCGGGGAGTGTGACCCGAATGATAAATGGCCAGATGATTTACATTCTGGATAGTGATGGTCCCATTGTGATTCCTTTTACAGACACAACAGGAAAACCGCTTTCTCATCATCCTGAACCTTTTAATCTGAAAGATGAAGAGCAACATGATGAAAGTATGAGGATAGACAGGCGTGAATCGCTCATATCCCCTGTTGAGGCATACAAGATCTTGCCTGATTATCTAAAAGAATCTGTTCTGCCTGATGTGACCAGAGACAATCAGGTATGATCGAAAAAGGACGGATGTATCTTAACCGTAATCTTACTCATAATCAGTAAGATTAAGAGTAAGATTAGGATTACGATTAAGATGAATATAAAAAGCCCTATACTTCAAGCCATGAGTCAGAGTAAAGTGAATTTCCCATAATAATATCTACAGTCTTTTTATGATCCTGCATTTCTTTTGAAAGAGAATCCATGTCAGGCGCATTGCCATCCATTGTGTTGTGTATCAGGTCGACGATATCCTGACGTTTGCCTTTGGCTATGTCGGTCAGTTTCTCATCCAGAGGATCAGAGATAACCGAATACATGCCGTATCTTTCAAGCATTACCATGTAAGTCTGGTTGAGAATAGGCCTGAGGTGCGTGGGCGGCCCGTTTGAAATGTTGGACAGACCGCATGTGCTCTTTGCGCCAGGTGCAATATCCTGGACCATCATCTGGAAATTCATCAGGCTTATGAGCTGGGGCTGCTGAATATTGACCGGAGTCACAATGCCGTCTACCCAGATGCGTTCATTCTCAATACCTGCTTCATTAGCGGCATAAAGAAGTTCGACAGCCAGGGATGCGCGTTCATTCTCATCACGCGGCAGGCCGTCAGGTCCCCACAGCAAGGCGATGAAATCAGCATTATATTCAGCGGCAAGGGGGATCATTTTTTCATAGCGTTCAGGTCGCGCCATTATTGAATTAATAAGGTGAGGGGTGCCGACATCCTTGAGTACTTTAAGGGCAGCCTCAATTGCATCGATATTTGATGTGTCCAGTACCAGCGGAATATCCGGAACAACTTCCTGAACAGTTTCAACAACCCATGGCATCAGTTCATGTCCGTCTTTTTTGGCAGGGCCAAGGTTGATATCGATGTAATCCATACCCCTTGCTTTCTGGTCAAGGGCTTCTTCCTGTATCGGCTTTGGATCGCGTTCCTTGAATGCGGCGCCGATTTTTGTTGAAATAACGTTTAAACTTTCACCTAGTAGTAGCATGTTACCTCCTGTTATTATTTTTTTAAATAAACAGGACGGCCGGAGCAAGGCTGTCCTGCAGATTGTTGAAAAACAAAGCTGTTATCTTTGTTTAAGAAACGCCGGAAGATGGGCGGCTTCTCTTGGGCCGATTGTAATTTTCCAGCCCGGAAGCTCTTCTTCAATGTCACCTGCAATAGCAGCCGCATATCCCGGTATGATAAG
>CAZTYY010000025.1:0-21514 GCA_964617785.1 uncultured Desulfobacterales bacterium
GCGATGTTTTTCTAGATTACGCGATAAATAAATGTATGAAAATGGACGTATAACAAGCTGTTTGTATGGATGCGCAAACAGCAGCGCACCATACAACAGCGACGTTACTCAAACCCGGTAGCAAAGATTATTAGTCTTCACTACCGGTGAGTATTCCTCTACATCATTCCATATAATAACAAATTGTCAAAGAGCTTCGCCGCATCATAGCGAGTGCGGCTTTATATTTCAGGGGACGAAGTCCCCGCGACTACCGAACCAAAGGTATGTTCCCCGCGCGTGTGGGGATGAACCAATGCCGCCATGGGTCGAAGGAGTACCGCAGACTGAGTATGGCAAATAGCTGATCAAAGAGTTTTCAAAAAGACTCTCTGGGGAGTTCGGCAAAGTGAAAGTCTCAAAAGCCTGAGAGAAAATCAAAACAGGATGAAATGAACTGCCCCCGGAATTCGTAATTACTGCCTTGATACAATCGACAATTGACTGTATTGTTTCAGATGTGACAAGTTATGAATCATAGAATCTGGAGACTGACTATGAATAAGAATATGAAAAAAATGTTTTTCAACTTTAGGCTGTTTGACGGAATTGAAGATGATCTTCAGGATAACAAAATCATACTCGTCAATAACGAACGAATAGAAAAAGTTGAAGAATCCAGTGCCATGGAAAAATACAGAGAGTATGAACCCCTAGACATGAATGGGTTAGTTCTTTTGCCGGGTTTAATAGATGCGCATATTCACATTACTGTCCCTTTTATTTTCAAGTCTACAATAGGCGCCCTCTTGCAGATAGATCGACAACTCGAGCTGAATTTTAAAAACTGCATAAAGCATGGAGTCACAGCAATAAGGGATGTCGGAGCGTTTCCAGGAAAAATTAATAAATGGAGAAAGAAAATCAACTCCCAAAAAGCCGTAGGGCCAAGAATTCTAACAACCCACTCTTTTATTACCAGCAAAGGCGGTGTGCCGGAAATGGCGCCTACCCTGAACTTCTTTGAGGTGCTTCTTGCCGGGGGACAGTTTGTCGAGCGAATCAGTTCACCTGAAGAAGCTGTGACGGTTGGAAATCGTCTTATTGACCAGGGAGCGGATTGGCTGAAAACACAATATTCTGAAGAGTCCTTTTTGTTTCACGGCAGATTGAAAAACCTTTCTGATGAAACGTTTATGGCCTTAAGAAAAGTGTGTAATAAAAGAAAAATCAAATTGGCGATGCACCATACTGAAACCGCTGGATTTAACAAAGGCATTCATGTGGGTGTCGATACGCTGGAACATTGTGCTGCCGATCTGCTACAACCGGAAGAAGTGGACCGATTTGTCGAAAACAACATGGCTATTGTCCCAACATTAAAAATTTTTGGTGACAGTTTTGAGATCAACGACATGCTGGACTGGCTGAATAATGGTGGTAAAACTGACTTTATGTCAGTACCGTTGCACCAATCGATTAACGAGGTGAAAAAACTTTTACGGAAACCGTATCCGCCTGCGGACTACAAGGATAAATTTTATCATGACATATCCTTTTTTAAAAAAGGGTATCCAATTGCAGTTAAGAATGTCGAAAAGATTAAAACCGGCGGCGGCAAAATCGGAGTTGGAACCGATACCTGTGGTACAGGCTTGAGCTTTTTCGGGTTTTACTGGAAAGAACTCAAACACCTTACCGAAGCGGGATTTTCAAACGTTGAAGCGCTTAAGGCGGCCACTTCGGTCAATGCAGAGATCATTGGCATGGAAAAAGATGTCGGCAGTATCTCACCAGGCAAATTCGCCGATTTTGTTTTAATCAATGGCAACCCATTTGAAAAAATAGAGGACATCAAAAATGTCAAAACAGTTTTCAAGGGCGGAGAAGCAATATGTTGAAGTATCTCCAACAACAATTTTAATTCCCCATCGTATCCCTCTAATTTTATGCTCCCCACGCGTGTGGGGATAAACCTACAACCCCCGCATGTTTTCACTGCGAAGCGCAGCCATATTTTTTGAAGACAATATCTCATCTACAGTATCTATCATCTTTTTTTTATCTTTCTGCAGTGTACCACTGATGGGAAGATAGTTTGATGCATGAGCGCCGACAAACTTGAGATTGTCAATAGTGATATTCTCAAAAATAAGCTTCATCTCTTCCAAAGTCTCGAACGGATCAGGAAGTTCAAATTTTCCTGATTCAACTTTGCTGAAAAGCGCTGTGTTCGGAACAGGCGTGTATGTCAAAGCGGCAAGATATCTGGGTTTCATTTCATTGGTGATTTCAGCTGTTGCAACAGCGTGCCTGCGGGCTTTTTCGCCCCGTCCGGCTATGCCCAGAAGTACCATTGAGGAAAGATTTATCCCGGCATTAACAAGGCGCTGACCCGCCTTAAGCATTTCCTGGGCAGTAACCCCCTTTTTAATCTCACCAAGAAGCTCGTTGTCACCTGTCTCAACACCGAGATAAGCCTTTGTCAAGCCCGCCTCTCTCAATGTTTTCAATTCTGAGGCGCTCTTGTTTAGTGTGCTTTGGGGCCCGACATAACTGCCAACGTGTCTTAGTGAGGAGAACGTGGAATACAATTCTTTCAAAATTTCCAGGAGTGCGTCGGTGTCAATATCTATGGCATCGCCGTCGCACAGAAAAACTTTTTCAAGGTCACCATAATAATCCCCGGCCATTTTAATATCGGTTTTAATTTCGTCAAGAGTACGTATGCGATATTTTCGATCAATGTACATCCCGCAAAATGTACATCGATTGTGTGAACACCCTATTGTGCATTGCAAAAGATAACTATTGGCCTCACTGAATGGCCTGAAAATATTGCCTTCGTATCGCATTTAGTACCACTCCTTTTAATAAAGTCACTAAATATCCGGATTAAACTCGTTTACCGGATTATTCTCGTTTAAATGGTCGGATATTTTTGGTTTCCCTTTTTGATAGGCGATATATCGGACGGGTATTAGTGAACAATTGTATATAGTGTATAGACATTACTCATGTTATGTTCTTTATCCTCAACCTGAATATCGACACGCCATCTTCCCGGCGGACTCGGAACTTCCATCGGTTCAGGCAACGAGTAACTCGCAATTTTTTTGGTTTGAGGCTTAAGCTCGACAGTTCCCGATTCAAGACTTGGCTTGGTATCTGAACCTCCGGGCGCAAAACCTTTTAAGTAGAGTTTTTCAATATCCTTATCCGGATCTACCACAATGATTATAAAATTTCCCATTTCTCCAACCCGGAATGAGCTTGTTGCAATACTATTTCCATTAATGTTTTTTATAGTCTGGACACTCTCTATGATCGGTGGTGAACCTATGGGAGAAACAGTATCCGGACTTGTAATACATCCGGAAACAACCACCCAATATAACACAGGAATTATCAAAACAGATATGAATAATCTTTCTCTTATGTTTCTCTTATATTTTTTTTCCATGAATAATCTTTAATTAATTTTAACATTCTAATAAAAAATAATACAAATTGAATTTTAACGCTATATGCTGTTTTTAGTCAAGATACTTTTATTTTATATACGCAATCATATTGACACACGGATGAATATTAATTAAGGATTTACAAAAAAGGAATATTGCCATTATGAAAAAGAAAAAACTGCGTGTTGAAAAAATCGGCGGGACATCGATGTCAAACTTTGGGAAAATTATAGAAAACGTTATTCTCCATGATAAGGATGACATCTATAACAGGGTCTATGTGGTCTCTGCATACGGAGGTATCACCAATGACCTTCTCGAGCACAAAAAAACAGGGCGACCGGGTATCTATAAAAATTTCAAGGATTACAAAAATTACAAAACCGCTCTTCTCAAACTTAAAAAAAAACTTTACAAAATAAATCGGGACCTTGTAACGATCGGCCTCGAACTTGATAAGGCAAACCGGTTTATAGATGATCGCATCGATTCAGCAATTAACATATTAAACAGTATGTACAATGTGCTCTCTTCAGGCTACCTGAGCCGGAATGAAATACTTCTTGCCGCCAGAGAACTCCTTGCGTCACTCGGAGAGATGCACAGCGCTTTCAATTCAGCAAACATTTTAAAAAATCAAGGTTACAATACCGAATTCGTCGATTTAAGCGGCTGGAATGACAGCCGTGAGCTGACGATTGACGAAAGAATAGCAAACACTTTCAGCCCCTTAGATCCCTCGAAAACCATCTGCTTTGCGACCGGATATGCAAAAGGCACCGAAGGCATTATGCGCGAGTTTGACCGGGGGTATTCAGAAGTAACATTCTCAAAAGTCGCAGTTTTACTTAAAGCAGACGAAGCTGTAATTCATAAGGAATATCACCTCTGTTCCGGTGACCCACTTATAATGGGCAAAAAAAATATCAGGCCGGTTTGCAACACGAATTTTGATGTGGCAGACCAGCTTGCAGATGTTGGAATGGAAGCAATCCATCCAAAAGCGTCAAAACCGCTCGAAAAAAACGACATACCGATACGTGTAAAAAACGCTTTTGATCCTGATCACGAAGGCACCCTGATTACAAAAGAGTATATCTGCCATAAATCAAAAATAGAAATAGTTACAGGCTCAGAAAGTGTCTCCTGCATTGAAATACATGATACCCGCATGGTGAGTGAAATCGGCTTTGACCTGGAAATTATGCAGATACTTGCTGAATATGATGTATCCTATATTTGTAAAATGACAAATGCCAACACCATAAGTATTGTGATAAATGAAAAAGACAATAAAAGGTCGATGTTGAATAAACTGGAGAAACAATTTGAGCTTATTACAGTCAAAGACGTGGCGATTGTCTGCACAATAGGATCCAACATCGCAAAACCGGGTATTATGGCTCAAGCATCCACCGCGCTTGCTAAAAAAAAGGTCAACATCCTTGCCGTTTCACAGACAATGCGTCAGACCAATATGCAGTTTATTATTGAACGCGAGGATTTTCTGAAGGCACAAAAAGCCCTGCATCGCGCTCTGTGTGAGTAATCGTTTTAAGTATTTTTACTCCCAGTTCAATCCTGACAATTTCGAAAAAAAATCAAAATTGTTATGGCAAAGAAAAAAGTTCAAGCCCGGCTTAAACTGGGGGCGCGTAAATCCTGAAGAATGAGTCGTACTTATAGTACGTCGAATGAATTCATGATGCGACGCAGCACAGGAATTGGATTTTTTTACGAAGCCATCAAGATCAAGCCTGCTCCAAAACAATTTTAAATATCCGGCGAATCGGTTCCGCGGCTCCCCAGAGAAGTTGATCGCCTACAGTATAAAGAGTAAGATACTCGGGTCCGATGTTAAGCTTTCTTATCCTCCCGACCGGCACATCCAACTTGCCGGTTACCTTCGCGGGAGTGAGTTCCTTAACAGTCTCTTCCTTTATGTTAGGTATTACTTTTACCCAGTCGTTTGCCTTAGCAATAATATCTGATATCTCGTCTATGCTGATGTCTTTTGTAAGCTTTATGGTCAATGCCTGAGAGTGGCACCGCATTGAACCTATTCTTACACAGATTCCATCAATAGGAATCGGACTTTCAGTCTGTAGTATCTTGTTTGTCTCGGCATATCCTTTCCATTCCTCACGGCTCTGCCCTGATTCCATAGGGCTATCTATCCATGGAATCGCACTTCCGGCCAGGGGAACGCCAAAATTATCGACAGGAAAATCTATACTGTTCATGGTTTCGATTACCTTACGATCAAGTTCTGCAATCGGAGACTCCGGATCATCCAGGTAATCGGATGCAGCGTTTCCAATGGCAGACATCTGTGACACAAGTTCTCGCATATTTTTCGCACCTGCTCCTGACGCTGCCTGATATGTCATTGATGTAATCCATTCGATCAGGCCTTTATGAAACAGCCCTCCGACAGCCATAAGCATAAGGCTGACAGTACAATTGCCACCGATGAATTTTTTTATATTGCCGGACAATCCTTTGTCTATGACATCCCGGTTTACCGGATCAAGTACAATAATACTGTCTTCGTCCATTCTGAGTGCAGATGCCGCGTCAATCCAGTAGCCTTTCCAGCCTGATTCGATAAGCCGGGGGTAAACATCTTTAGTATACCCGCTACCCTGGCAGGTTACAATAATATCCATGGATGACAGCTTTTCAATATCGTTTGCGTTCTGGACAACCGGTGTATCTATACCGATATCAGGACCCGGCTTCCCTGTCTGGGATGTAGAGAAAAAAAGCGGTTCAAACCCTTTGAAATCACCTTCCTCAACCATCCTGCCCATAAGGACGGACCCCACCATACCTCGCCATCCTACAAATCCAGCCTTGATCATAATACCCCCATGTTCATTTTTCCGTGTTAAAAAAATATCGGTTATTTATTCGATGTGTTTTTCATTACGCAGACAATATCCATCTGACTAATATTGATGGCTTCGTAAAAAGTCAAAAAATCCATTTGTTGTCATTCCGGTGAAAACCGGACACGCAGTGAAGCTTAGCGCTATCCAGTCATTTCAATAGCTTCTGAACTCCGACTTTCGCCGGAGTGACGGAATTGGGACTTTTTACGAGATTGTCAAACTTAATCGTAGACATAAAAATTGTCAATGATTTCATTTAAAACTGAATAAATTTCCGGATCTCATTGTCGCATCTCCAGGCTATTGTAATTTTGACCGAAAAATGCAATTATCAGGCATCCGTGGTTTTTGCAACACAACCCTGTTGCGGACCTCCGGCAGGCCCTGACTGGTGATAACCGCGTACTATTAAATATCAAATTCAAGAATTCAGAGGAGAATAAGAAATGAAAACTATTACAATGCTATATATTATAAACGCAACGTTGTTATTATTGCATGAAATTGAATCCGCTTATGAAAAAGAATGGGAAATATTAAAACTACCTGGTAAAATTACAGGCTTTTTGCTTCTTCATATTCCTATTATTATTCTCATTTTCTACGGGCTAATTGAAATCGATAATAATTCTACTATTGGATTGATATTTGGCATTGTTACAGGGATTGGTGGAGTAATACCTTTTATAGTACATAAAATCATCGTCAGAAAGGCAGATCATTTTAACCTGTTAATATCTAATATAATAATATACTCGAACATTCTATCAGGTGTAAGTTTATTGTTTTTGTCAACACGATAAACGAAAAGTTGGCCTTCACCAACACTACAACACAAAGCTGTATGTCAGCGGCGGCACAGGTTACTGGGGGCCGCCATTGCGCCTTGGATCGCCGTCTGAAATAACCTTAATTGAATTTGTCTCCATATAAAAGAAAAGTCTCAACAAAAGGGCCTCTACTTATAATCTTCAAATTTATACACCGATTCAGGATATTCTTCAAAATTATGCTTCAAAAATCTTTCCTGGGGCTTTTCACTAATTGTCTTTGGGATTTCTTCAAGAAACATAATGTAACTCGGCACACTATTAGACTCCAAACCTTTTCTTGCACATTCAAATATGCTTGCCGGGTTGGGTATTTTTCCGTCAAAAAGTACGATCCCGGCAACAAGGTCGGATTCTCCGGGCGCACCGCTGGCAGCAGGAATACCGAAAACCGAAACTTCACTGACAGCCGGATGCTCCCCGATGACTTTTTCCACAGTGTCGGGCTGGATAAAGTCTCCGGCTCTTCTAAGTCCGCCGCCAACGCGATAGTCAAAAAAGTACCAGCCATTTTCATCAATATGTGAGATGTCTCCGGTTCGATTCCATCCGCCGAGTGTTTTTTCCTCACTGGCTTTCGGATTGTCAAAATAATTAACAAAAGCACTGACGCCTTTTGGTTTGGCAATGATTTCCCCTGGAACATTTGGCGGACACGGATTGTCATTTTCATCGACAACTTTCATGGTAAAAATGCCGATGGGCTTTCCAAAACTTCCGACAGGTCCCTGTCCGATAGGCTTGCGTGCAAAACCACCGCCCTCAAGTGTCGAATACCATTCGAGAATATCAACACCAAAACGTTTTTCAAAATTTTCCCATATTGCCCTGGGCATTCCAGCGCTCACGACATGCCGCACAGGATTGTCCGCATCTGTCGGTTTTGGAGGTTCATTGTATATTCCAGCTGCCACACCACCAAGCATACTGAATGTTGTTGCACCATATTTTCGGGTAATATCCCACAACCTGCTTTTGGTAAATTTAACACTGAAAACAGCTTTGATACTTCTGTAAACCGCAGGTGCGAAAGTGCATCCCTGGGCATTGCCATGAGTGAGTGAAAGACCTGTATAAATGGTATCGCTTCTATCATATTTCCAATAACGGCTTAAAATATATCCGTATATCGGAAAACGGAAATTCTCGTTAAGAACACCTTTAGGGTCGCCTGTAGTACCTGAAGTGTAAACAATTTGAATCGGGTGAGCAGGATTAGACAGCATATAATCAACCGGCCTGAAAGGCGAATCAAGTATCTCTTGCATTGATTTACACTGTGAAATATCTCCTGTCGCAGGCTTACCCGGTTTTTCGACAGTAAAAATATGCTTAACATCAGGGATGTCCTTCATGATGGGTTCAATATGATCCAGAAGGTCAGCGGTAATAAAAACCGCTTTGCTTTTTGAATTGGATATCATGTGTGCGAGCTTTTGCCCCTTGGTTCTAGGATCAATGGGAACGACTACAGCACCTGTAATACTAGCGGCAGCCATCAGGTGAATCATTTCAGGATAATTATGCATGATCGCAGCATACTTGTCTCCTTTTTCCAGCCCTGCATCAAGGAGAGCCCTGGCAAAGCGATGTGAGTTTTCATGCAAGTCCTGAAATGTCTGAACCACTTCCGGGTGGGATGCATTTTCAAATGTAAGCACAGGAAAATCAGGTCTTAAGTTTGCTCTGATTTCAAATAACTGGCCCAGAAAAGTCCAGTTTAATTTTTTCCTGATTGCAAAAGCGATATTTCTGGACTTTTCAAAAATCGGTTCCGGCATTCTGGTTTTTGGTCCTTTAGACATTTTCTCCTCCCCTATATAATAAAAAATATAATCAGAATTTACTTAATTTCCATACACACGGATCTTTATTGCTTTTAGGCGGATTAATTTTCAAACCTGATTCAAAGAGTTTCTCCTGGATCATACCGCACTGGCAACAATAATAAGGTATATTTTTTCTGTTGAATGACCAGGTATGAGGCATCTTTGTTTTACCCTGAAGATATGGCTTCCGTTGAGTAAAATGGGTGACGATAAATGGAAATGCCATCTTAAGTAATTTTTCAGGCAGAGGCAGGTGATGAGCAGCATAGTAAGCCAGAAAATTTTCAACCTTTTCCTGAATTTGCTTTATGAACGGCATAGGCTTATAACTTCCGGCTCGCAGCAATCGCCCGCCGCTGCCGCATGGGTTTAGAATAAAGTATATGTAGCTTTTATCTTCCCTGATGGAGAATTTACCCGGGTGGTAACCGCTGCGGTTACAATTGTCAATGTTAAAAATCATATTTGCAAGAAAGGATGCTTTCTCTGCCACTGTTTTTTTTCCCATTCCACTCAGAATCGACTTTTCAATGCACTTACGATATTGACCGTCAAGTACTTCACCCAGAATCTTTTCGCCATTTGAATCTGAAATGAATGTCATTGTCGAAATGAGCATCATGACATAAAGATCATGGAGTTCAAGAAATTCCCCTTTTACTTCCCGGCACAATTTTAATGCGCGTTGATATGCTCCTTTTTGCAAACAATCTATTATCCGGTCCGGTATCGGTTGTGCCATTTTCGCGAACTTCTGATCTGAAAAAAAGCGATGCCCTGGTTTCAAATCTTTATTTATTTTCTTTTTTTTCGGAGCAAGGCCCAGTCTTTTATAATAATGATCGGGTATCATGGCCGGATCTTTGTACACATGCCAGGCGCATTCATCATCTTTATTTTTCAGTGGATCCACTGGCCACAAAATGAATCCGTAATCGGATTCATAAGGCAGAATCTCATTTAAAAAGGGGCAGTGAATGCAGTAATAAGGAAAACCTTTCCTCTGGTAGGTCCATGCATAGTTTTTCTCTGAAACTTTCCCCCCTTCACCCTTTTCATACAATCCTTTACGCCATAAACGAGCGCCGCTACCGCAAGGATGCAGATGAAACGTAAACTTTTCATCATCTTCAGTAATACTGAACGAACCCGGATGTTCACCGGCGCCAAAGCAACTATGAGCGCGCCAGGAGCGCGCCAGGAGGTCTATGGTTAGATGAGGCATTACCTGGGCACCGGCAGCGTCAAAATATTGACGCTTAGCAGATTGGGAAAAAATATAACGAAACATCTGCTCAACTGTTTCCTCGCCCATGTTATCTCCGACCCAGCTCCACAGAAACATACAGGAGTCGGCAAAAAAATCGTGAAGCAGAATTTGCGACCCCTTCATATCTTCACAATGCTGAATTGCTTCACCTATCCGTCTCCATTTAATAAGTTTGGAGATCCTGGCAGGATACGGTAAAGACAACCAGTTGAGCTCACGGTCGGCGAAGAACTTCTCCCGAGTATCAGGCTTATCGGTCATGCTGGAGCTCTCCGTCTATAACATCGATTTGGCATTTTGGATTTCGTCCCGGCATAAGCTGAAGCACCTTGGTGTCACGCATGATTTTCTCAAGCCCGTATTCATGCATATAACCGTAGCCCCCATGAATCTGTATTGCGTCAAAAACGATTTCAAGGGCGACAGTTGTGCAGAAGACTTTCACAAGTGCGGGTTTTGGTTTTGAAAACGGGAGTATCATCTCTTTATCATCAAAGCTGTTCAAGTACCCGGCCGTTCCCATGGAAAGTTTCATCTGCATGCTGCCGAGCATACGCTGAATCTGTTGATGATGAATAATCATTTTTCCGAACTGATAACGCTGACGGGCATAAACTGCCGCCTTTTCATAAGCACTGCGCGCTGCGCCCATAGCTGTTGCGGCGACAAACCGAAAAAGACTATTCTTAGCGTTTTCCATAATTGCTTTTGCCTGTTTCCTTTTTCCGATTATCGCTTGTTTATCAACTATAACATGATCTAAAAGAATTGGAGCAAAAGCGTTTATTT
Source organism: uncultured Desulfobacterales bacterium (assembly GCA_964617785.1). GTDB lineage: Bacteria > Desulfobacterota > Desulfobacteria > Desulfobacterales > SURF-7 > JAFDJC01. The sequence goes on from CAZTYY010000025.1 coordinate 11,056, forward strand.
TTAATCCCGGAAAATCCGCCGCTTTGCCAAGGGAGAGTCCCGGTGTCTCTTTTTTCAAAACAACACATGTAATATCTTCACCTGTCGCATCATCATCTTCAATAAACAGGCAGAAAAGATCTGCGGCAAGTGCATTTCCAGCTATAGAAGTTGTGCCGCTTATAACAAGCCCGCTGGTTTCTTCTTCCACTTCAAGCCGGTTCCCATCTGTTTCCGAAGGAAAAACAGGAGAAATCAAGGCAGACTTTTGATTATTGTCATCTGACAAGAGTGAAAAAAAAGAGCGCTGCTGATTCTCATCAGCGCTCAGAAAAGGAATACATCCTGCAAAGTGAAGTGCAAAAACAGATGCAATGCCTGTGCACTCTGAAGAAATGAGGTCAAGGAGCAGCGCACATGAGTATTGGGAAAAACCGGCACCGTTATAAACTTCAGGTATTAAAAGAATCGGTAAGTCAAGCTGCCGGCTTTTTTGCCATACATGATTAACCCAGTTGGTATCATTTTTTAAGTCTGCTTCGAGTACGTGGTCACGAATTTCATTTTTTAAAAATTTTCGGCATTCAGCGACTACTTCATGTATTGGGTCTGCGGGCACACGCTGCTCTATTTTCATTATAGAAGTCTTCCGATCTCATGATTAAAAATGTCAATCCTGTTGGCCTGGTTCGTTCCTTCATAAATCTGGGCAACCTTTGCATCACGAAAATATTTTTCCATGCCAAACTCGTGTGACATGCCTTCCAACCCGACAATATCAAGAACTTTTGAAGATATTTGCACTGCCAGGTCGGTGCCAGCCACTTTTGCCGCTGAACCGTATTTTACAAATTTCTCCACGGTTTCATCCGATACCAGGCGATGCTTATACCAGCTTCCAATATTGCTGACGATTCTGTTATCGGCAATTGCCTGAATTTTATCGCCAAGCAAAAAATTACCGGGCAAGCATTTCAATGCAACTTTTACTGGTATGCGATCAAACAGCTGCCAGGCGTGATAAGTGTCAAGAGCAATAGCAAAATTATAGCACTGATTACGCAATGACATGATATCCTTTGCCATATCAGCTATTTCTATCTGCACCCATTCTTCGTCTATCAATCGGTGCTGCTTTATCTTTTTACGGGAAGCATACTGAAGACAATGCTCTAAGGCACCTCTTGCCAGGCCGAGAGCGACAACTCCTATATAACCACGTGTCACAGACAGAATTTCTCTTGTGTGTCTTAAACCTCTTCCGGGCGGCTCCCACAGGTTCTCTTCAGGGACGAAAAGATTATCGAAAAAAAGCTCTGCTGTCTGACTGGCCTTCTGCCCGCTTTTACGCTCCACGCGCCCGACCGAAAAGCCTTCTGATGCGGCAGGTATAAGAAACGTTGCCATTGATTCCAGGGGTTGGGAAAGGTCGGTCGGAACAGATGCAATCACAAAGCTTGCCAGGCTTCCATTGGTAATAAAGCATTTGGTGCCATTGATTCTGTACCCGCCGGGGACTTTATCGGCACGGGTTGACGGGCGCATTTTTTTCATTCCGGCTTCTTCTTCCATATCCGTACCGGCTCCGGGCTCTGTAATAGCCCATGACCAGAACAGAGGTTTTTCCCTTTTTTGGGCATCAACCATCATACGGATTATTTTAAGAATTATACCTGTCCGGCATTCCACTAAAGCGCCGAGGAGTCCAAATGTATTAAAGGTGATATTGCTTGCGCTGGCAAGGCAGACACTCGCCATCTCTTCGACCATGATTGCATTGTCAAGTGCGCTCCATCCAAGACCGCCCAGCTTTTCAGGAATCGGAGTAATATTCAGCTTTTCGTGATTTGCTTTTCGCCATAGTTCCCAGTCAAACCATCTCGGATCTTCCGAGCATTTTTTATCAGTTTTCAGAACCCTGGGAAGCATTTCTTTTCCGGCAAACCTACGGGCAACTTTTTGGGCTTCTTCTGCACGTTTGATATACGAAGGGTTGCGCTTTTTCAGCTTACCCAGAGCAGGAACCAACTCCAACAGATCCGGCGTGTCACTATGAAGGCCATATTTCAAATAAGTTTCTTCCATAAAATTTTCCCGGACCAATACAAATGTTGATCCAAATTAAATTCAGGCGATTTCAAAAACCATTTTAATCACATTTTCAGTTTTATTCCGTGCCATGTTAAAAGCCTTTTTATAATCTGTAAGCCCGAATCTGTGTGTAATAAATTGATCTAACTTAATGCTGCCATCTCTTATCATCTCTATGACAAGATCGAATGTACTGATCCGTCGTTCATTGTAATACTCAATGCCATGAGAGTTTGTACCAATCATTTTCAATTCCTGATGCCAGAGCGGTGTCTGGTCAAATGAAACCGGTTCGAGCTGGTTACCGATCATTAGATAGTCCCCTCCAGCTTTGAGCCATCGCAATGCATCATGGATCATACGTGAAGAACCGACGCAGTCATATATCACATCAAATCCGCCAAGGATGGTTTTGTTGCCCAAAGCTCCTTTGTAGAGCTTTGCGCCGGTTACATTGGACACATCCTCATATGCATCACCTGTAAGAACTTGATCCGCCCCGAGTTCAAGAGCAAGAATTTGTTTAAATTCGATTTTTTCCATAACAAAGATCTTGCATGAAGGTGTTATCGCCCTTACGAATTGTATCACGCTGAGCCCGATAGTGCCGGCACCGACCACAAGGATATTTTCATCCCCCTTTGGCGAACGCTTCAGAACGGCACGCAAAGATACTGCCGCAGGCTCTATCAGAACTGCCTGGTCATCAGATATATCATCAGGTACTTTTAAAAACTGATTTTGGTGGCCGATAAACCGGTTACTGAAACCAGCCCCCGTGTTTTCAGGCATTGAGCCTTCTGAAAAATTTTCACACAGGCAGTAGTTGCCTTCTTTGCAAGAATCACATGGAGGATCAATATCCTTAACTGCACAGCATGGAAGGTATGATTGCATTACTATACGGTCACCGACAGAAAGGTCTGATACGCCTTCACCGATTTCAGTGATACGGCCCACTACTTCATGGCCCATGAAAACCCTTGGAACACCCGGAAGTGCGGCCACGGATATTGAAGGACTGGCTTTTACAAAAAACATGGAAAGATCTGTCCCGCATATTCCAGCCAGTATATTGTCTACCCTTACCCAATTAGAATTCGGAAGCGGCCGGTCGGGAATTCTGCCAAAACTCACCGGTGACAAAGGGGAGTAATAAACAGGTGGGAATACGGGCGCCAGCATTTTAGTAATGAGTATTTTTGGTATGTTGATATCAAAATATATCGATCTCATATTGCAATGTCCTTTTCCGGCGAAATTATTTTTAACTGTCATGCGCCGGTTACTGCTTATCTTCTTCCCGGTCTTTTTTAACGGGGATTCCCTCAAAAATACTCAAATAAATTTTTAAACCTCCCAGCCAGGACCCTTCAATCATTTTAAAATTCCGTGTGATCTGAAGCCATAGGCGCCATTCACGGATCAGGTAAGGCATCTGTCGTAGTGTAATATTATTCTGCTTTAATGCTATCAGATTGTCGCGGACCTTTATGCGGATCCTATTAAGGCTGCGTTTATTTTTTTCAATTAGCTTAATCATTATCATCCGCTATTATTGCTTGTCAGTTAATAAGCAAAAGCCCCATCAAACTCCCCTGGGGCACACTATCCGGTTCGCACATGCCGCCAATGGGAAACTGATCCCATCCTGCCCGGGCCGCCATTTTATATACATCCATTCCACTCGACTCCATTGAAAAGGAACTCAGCTCGGGGTGCCGGCACCCCTTGCCAGTTATAAGATTTTGGCATGTGGGCTGTAGATGACAGAACGGATCCCTGCAGTTTCCTGCTGCAAACCCATGTGTAAGGTCATGCCCCATTTCCCTGGCCTTTTTTTGAAGTAGTTTTGCGATGGTAAAAACAAGTATGTAATGTCCTCCCAGATTAATGGCATTGCCTTTATCATCCATGATACCTGAATCAACTGCTTCATGGATGTTTTTTGCCGCTATGATCGAGCTGTTCACTTTTTTGCGAAAAAAGACCGCCCATTCATACTGTGCAACTATGGCGCGAACCTCTTTTATGGAATATCCGTACGGCGGACAATGGTAGCAGTTCCCGGACATATAGCATTTCGGTATCATGCATTTAAAGCGGACGCGAGGATCGACAATAACGTCTGATGCAAGAATTATAGTTGCATCATCAGCGCCGCTTTTTAAAGCAAGTGCCCTAAGGAGTTCAAGATGATTGAGCGACCTGTCCTGGTTCCCTTTGGTTTGCTGGGGATGAATCAATCCCGCCATTTGTTTTTTGTCCTTTTTTTAAAAACCGTTTTTATGTCACCATTATCAATCCCGCAAGCAGCGGCATTTTTTCATTTTCAGGGGAATTCCAGTTTACGTTTATTGCCATTGCCCGCGAATCGATACCTACCGACTCCATGGAAGGCCTCCCCTTATTAGGGCGAACGCACGACCGTCCCTTAAGCATTGGCCAGCAGCGTTTTTCATCGCTGCAGAATACACTCCTGCAGTTTCCCGTTGCGAGTCCCATGGCCAGATGATAGCCGCTGTAAAAGCATGCGGATTCAATCATTGTGACAAGATCGTATAGGAGGATATAAATATTTCGATGATCTATGTCGTCAACAGGGCCTCCACCATAGTCGGGCATGCCTGGAATAGTGGATACCCTGAAGAATATTCCATATTGGTATGCCAGTATCGCCTCTATAATGTCATCATTTGGATATGTCAGGGGCCAGTGGATGGACGGATACCGGTCATTTGATTTTACATTTTCAATTGTCGCAGGACTGAAAACAATTTGGTCGGAATCGACCACAACTGCATCAATTGCTCCAGCCTGTTTCGCCTTTTCACATAGCAAGCTCAAGTTTTTTTGCAGCACTCCGGGATCATCCTGGGCTGCAATCTGTTTTACATTTTCAGGTTTTTCAATTTTTATTACCATAGTTCAACTGTATGCTTTTAAAACAAATTGTATGACAGTTAGGGCTAAATCCATTTTACTCTTAATTGTTCCCTTTCCACGACATTGTCCACCTGTCCGCTCGGATAGCCGAGAGTAAAGGATGTGACAATTTCAAATGGAGGCGTAATGCCAAGTTTTTTCCGGTATCGGGGATATCCCTGCAGCCCATCGATCAGGCTGACATAGCAGGTGCCGAGACCGAGTGCGTGTGCGGCCAGTACCATATTCTGTCCGCATATACCGGTATCAAGGTCAATTGACCCGATCCCCCGTCTATCGGCAAGCAATATAATGAGTGTCGGTGCATGAAAAAAAGTGTGGTAATCAGGATCACTCACGATGGCGTTGATTCCGCCAAGGGCACGCGGGTCAAGTTCATTAGGGCCTCTTAGACGGAGTAACAGTTGATAGACAATTTTCTGCCAGGGTTTAGTAACAGGATTTTTATGACCCGGCACCTGTTTTTTAATCCACTGATGAGGCATGGTTGCATACATGACAATTCTGCAAAACTTTTTTACCAGTATATCCACCTTGTCGATAACAGCTTTATCCTGAATGACAATAAACTTCCATGGCTGGTTGTTTCCCGCTGAAGGGGCAAATCTGCCGGCTTCAAGCACCCGCCCGACTATTTCTCTTGGCACCTGTTTTTTTTTGTAAAGTCTTACGCTCCGCCTTTTGTAAATTGTTTTTTCTGTCTCTGTCAGTTGATCTTCGCCATTTACTGTTTGAAAAGTTCTGTCATTGCTATTGACAGGAGCAGGAAGTGTTTTGCTGCCTGAAAAAAGATGATCGTTTTTCCAGTAACCACGGTTTACCCTGTAGTCACCGTCGATCATTATGGCATTCTGCGGACACACAGCTTCACAGTTCTGACAGGTAATGCACCTGAAGTGATCGTATCGTTCATTATGTATGGCTTTTTCATTTTTGATCATTAACAGCTGAATCGGACATGACTTTACACAACGGCCGCAGCCATTACATTTGTTTTCATCCACCTTGATAACCGGATAAACAGCCGGCGGCAGATGGGTTAGTCGCTGGTTTTCGAAAAACATTTTAATCCCCTGCTAAATGAAATTGCTAAATCATCCTGTTAATTGATAGCTGCGTAACTTCTCAATAAAAACCCGGAAATTTTTTATGCTGCCGAATTTGTATATAGGATATAATTGACCATGCAGTCAAGTAAAAATAGATATTGTGTTTTTTAAATATTAAATAATTACCAGCCGTCCTCTTGCTTTTTTGTAGAAATTTATTATATGTACAGTTGATAGATAATGTTCATAGAAAAATCGCATGCTTGCCAAAGGAAAAGGGCTAATGGAAAACAAAAAAGAATGGCACCGGATAGGAAAACTTGAAAGTCTTTCCAATGTTCCGCGTCGCACAATCCATTTTTATGTGAAGCAGGGATTGCTGCATAAACCCGAAAAGACCGGAAAAACAATGGCTTATTATGACAGCAAACATCTCCACAAGCTTTCTTATATAAAAAACGCGAAACTTCAGGGGCTGCCTTTAATCGCAATAAAACAAAAAATAGCAGATCTTGAATCTTCGAATCAAAATGCGTTTACAAGCCATTTGCCGGTCACTTTTTTTCAGGGCCAAAATCCTTCCAGCCGGAAAAAGGGAGAGAGGAAGATGGCGGGTAAAAAAACACGGGAGCTTATTCTTGATGCCGGCTCAAGCCTTTTCAGGGAAAAAGGTTATAAGGAAACAAAAATAAGCGACATTACAAAAAGCCTGAATGTCGGGAAAGGAACCTTTTATTTTTATTTTCCAGATAAAAAAGCGCTCCTTCTCGAATGCGTTCCGCGAATCTTTTTTGAACTTTTTTCAAAAGGCTGGGACCGCATCCGCAGTGTTGAAGATCCCCTGAGGAGACTTGAGTTGAGAGCAGAGACAGTTGCCCCTGTTTTAAAAGAATTCTGTGCTATTATCCAACTCAGCAAGGAAGCGATGGAAGATGATGATCAGAGGCTCCAACAGCTCGGAAGACAGACCTACCTCTCCATATGCGACCCCATTGAGTCTGATATAAAGAAAGGGATTGAGCTCGGTCTTTTTGCACTTGTTAATCCGAAAATTGCTGCTGTTTTTATGATCGGAATTATGGAAAATTTTTACTATCTGCAGACAATTGACGAAACATTTCATCCCACGGCAATATGGGAGGATATCCGAAGCCTGATTATCAACGGCATAAGAGGGCTGAGGCATAAGGAATAAACTTTTTTAAACTAACCATTAACTATTCATAAAACTCATCGACAAAACTCATCACCCCTTCAAAAAAAACTGTTAATTAACTAAAAACTATTAACCAATCTCATATTTAAACTTGACTCTGCAGTCAATTTGGTATATGCATGCACGATAATGAGGATCAATTTTGTTTGGTATCAATCTCAAAAGGAGCGATAAATGAGGGATGTGGCGATTGTCGGCATCGGGATGAGCCGGTTTGGTAAATACCCTGAAAAAGGACTTAAGGATTTGGTGCGCGAGGCTGTTGAGCCGGCACTCAAGGATGCAAAACTGAATTCAAAAAATATTGATGCCGCCTTTGTGGGTACGGCCGCCCCCGGCATCATGACCGGCCAGGAACAGATCAAGGCCCAGGTCACGCTGAGTGCAATGGGTATTGATACGATTCCCATGTACAATATTGAAAACGCTTGTGCCAGCTCTTCGTCAGCGTTTAATCTGGCCTGGGCATCTGTTGGTGCCGGTCTTTACGACTGTGTTCTTGTGGTCGGGTTTGAAAAACTTTATGACAAAGATAAAATGAAATCATTCATGGCCTTAGGGACGGCGGTTGACATTGAATCGGCCCTGCAGCACCTCGAAGCATTTCAGAAAAAACATGCTTTAGGCGAAAAGATCATAGAGGAGGGCAGCGGACAAAGCAGAAGTATTTTTATGGATATGTACGCCTATTATACGCGGACATATATGGAAAAATACGGCCTGACCCAGAAGCATTTTGCAAAAATATCGGTAAAAAGCCATAAGAACGGTGCGCTAAACCCTCATGCCCAATACCAGAAAGAGGTCACGCTGGAACAGGTTCTTCAGTCCGGCGATGTGGCTTTTCCGCTCACCCGTATGATGTGCTCACCTATATGTGACGGATCAGCAGCAGCAATTATATGTGCAAAGGAGCATGTTTCAAAATTTACAACAACGCCGGTATGGGTTGCCGGATCAGTCGTTGGCAGCGGCAAGATCAGTGACGACTTAAGCGACACACTTACAAGCCGACTGGGGCCCCAAATTTTTGAAACAGCCGGTGTCGGTCCCGAAGATATCGATATCATAGAGGTCCACGATGCCACGTCGCCGTCTGAAATAATTACCCTTATCGAACTCGGGTTTTGCCCGGGAGAAGATGCGCCGAAATGGATTGATGAAGGATATCTTGAACTGGACGGGAAATTGCCCTCCAACACTTCAGGCGGACTGGCATCAAAAGGCCATCCCATAGGTGCCACCGGAATGGGTCAGATATATGAAATCGTTCTTCAGTTAAGAGGTGAAGCTGGCAAGCGCCAGGTCAGCAATCCCAAAACCGGCATGACGCATAATGGGGGCGGCATACTGGGGATTGATGCTGCAGCAATGGCCATGCATATCTTCACAAGATAGGACTCAAAATGGGCATGACAATAGCAATAACAGGGATAAATAGTTACATTGCGCCGCCATTGCTGAAAAGACTTGAAGAAGATCAGAATGTGGCAAAAATAATCGGAATTGATGTCACGCCATGGAAGGGCGGTTTCAAAAAAGTTGATTTTTTTCGAGAGGATATTCGAAGTGAATCCATAAGCGATATCCTGTCAGGTGTTGATACAGTGTATCATTTTGCTTTTATTGTGAGCGAAATTAAGGATAAATCCAAAACCTTTGACATCAACATTGAAGGCTCTAAAAATATATTTCGTGCCTGTGTGAAAAATAAAATCAAAAAAGTCATTTATACAAGCAGCAATACAGTTTACGGGGGGCACAAAGAAAATCCACTTTACCAGAATGAAGAGAGTGCGCTCTATAAAAACAAGGATAATTATTACAATAAAAGTAAAATTGAAGTGGAAACTTTTGTCAGGACTTTTTTTAAAAATTATCCGGAAATAATTCTTACGGTTCTAAGACCTGCGCTTGTTTTTGGCCCCACAGTGAATAATATGTTTTCAGAATTTTATTCTGCTAAGATTACATCGCTGCCCCTTGGTGCATCACCCCATATACATCTGGTACATGAGGATGATCTGGGAGAAGCCATGTATTTATGCCTTACAACTGATCTCCCCGGTATCTATAATACAGGAGCAAACGATGCCATGTCTCTTAGAAAGAGCTTCAGAATGGCAGGGGTTAAAGTTGTTCCTTTACCTGCATTTATATTAAAACGCGTTGCTGACATTGCTTTCAGATTTGGGCTTTTACCGGCAAGTTCCGGATGGGTTTCGGTGAGCAATTATACTATCTTTTCAGATAATCATAAGTTTAAAAATGCCACTGGATGGGCGCCGGAGTACTCATCTGAAGAAACTTTTGTAAGCTACCTTGACTTTCAAAAGCAATTTGAAAATAAAAAATTTAAACATAAATTGATAACTTTTTTGTTTACTAAAAGACCGTTTGTTAATAAGCTTTTAAAGTTTTTGCATAATTCATACAAAGCTGTCAGTCTTCCGGGCTTAAGAAAATTAACACCCTGGCTTGATCCAAAAAAAAACAGCATGACCTATTTACCTGTAAACGAAAGCATTATCGCACAGGAAGAAGTGCTTCTCCCTAATGTTGTACATGAGTTTATTGATAAGTCTGATTATCACGTTATATTAAATAAATGCGGCTGCCGCTTTGGTAATAAGTGCGAACATCACACAGAAGATGTGGGATGCCTCTTTATGGGTGAAAGCGCCCTTGATATGCCGAATGGGATCAGCAGACAAGTTACAAAAGCAGAAGCCCATGCGCATGTGGAAAAAGCGATTTCAGCGGGCCTTGTTCCAATGACAGGTAAAGTCAGAGTCGATAATGACCTTTTCCTTATACCTGACAAGAAAAAACTTGTCAGCGTATGTTTTTGCTGTCACTGCTGCTGCATGATGACATTTTATAGACATGCACCAGGTTCGCAGCTTGATAATGTCATAACACCTGTGGAGGGGCTTGAAATAGAAGTGACAAATAATTGCGTGGGCTGCGGCATATGTATTGAAACTTGCGGGTTTAAAGCCATAACAATAAAAAATAGAAAAGCCCTTCACAGTGATATCTGTAGGAAATGCGGACGATGCGAAACAACATGCCCGAATAATGCCGTAAGAATTATCCTGCACAATAAAAATGCAGTAGAAGATGTAATAAAACGGATTCAGCAATATACAAGCTTTAACTAGAAACAAAGGCACAG
>CAZTYY010000025.1:21614-25301 GCA_964617785.1 uncultured Desulfobacterales bacterium
ATGTAATAAAACGGATTCAGCAATATACAAGCTTTAACTAGAAACAAAGGCACAGGACTTGGTTTAGCTGTTATCTATGGTATTATAGAAGGTCATAATGGATATATATCCTGTTATAGTGAATTAGGGATTGGAACAACATTCAGGATTTATTTCCCTGCTTTTGAGAATGGTGATCAAACAGTATCAACTTCAGACAACGATTCTTTCGGCATTTAACATGCTCATGTTCAGGCTTTCGGCAATTTCGGAAACCGTTGAAGCGCCTTTGGATATTTTTGTAAACAGCCCAATTTTAATTGCCGCACGAAGTGTTGCGGCCTGCTTGTGACCATAGCTCAGATTCTGAAGGCGAACCGCATTAACTTTTTTTAAAAGATTATCCATGGTATCCTCCATTAAGAAGTTTTCCCTTGACTCGGATATCGTAGAAACAATATGTTAATAGCGATATTGTGTCAAGGTAGGCAAATATAGTTGACTCATTACGAAAAGGGGAATAATTGAAAAAACTAACCCCAATCATCATTCTTTTCTTACTGATCTCCTGCGCAACAACACCCAAAATACCATCGCCGACCGCAAAGGATATCCAGAACGCTGATTATGGCGCATACCCATCAGACCATAAAAAAATTATTATGAATTACCTGCAGGGACATTTGGCCGATCCAGACAGCGTTAAAGAGCTTATATTTTCGGCTCCAATAGCTGGATGGTATCAATACAGTAGCGATTATTTTTCAAGGCCTCCAAAATTTGGCTATCTCTGCTGGGTAACCTTTAACGCAAAAAACAAAAAGGGCAAATACACCGGATACTCAAATTGGCTTATGATGATAAAGGATGAACAGATTTTTTTCTCCAGGAATGAAGTTTTGAGTAGGTTTGATTTTAAATATGGATACAAATAGATTTATTTTTTACTCTTTTTTTCGTACTTCTTGAGAATGAACTTTCCCCCAAAAAATGGACGCTGGGTTAAGCCGCTTTTCTCAGGTTATACTATCGATATAAAATGGCAAAAAAAACAAATAATCTAAAATTTAGAGATGAGCCTTATATAAGATGTAGTGTTTTGGAATTTGAACTTTATATAATGTTTTACTATATCAGAAAATATAATAAATTGCGATTTAAAAAACCGATCTCAATAAATTTTGAAAGTTGAAAATCTGTGATTCTTTCCAGAAATTTTTATCATAAACCACTTTGAATTTTTGAGTATTTCCTAAAAATATCTCAAATTTGACCTTTTTGGCATTATCATTCACATACAACATATTGTGTTAATTAATAGCTTGACACACAATATTTTTTTATGTAATCATTTAATTAACGGATGGATGTCTTTGGGCCATACCGCTTCTGCACTCATCTGAGAATCCTGCATAAGGATGAACAATAAATTTGGCGCCTCTTTCTCTATAATGGCCTAAGGCATCTATTTGTAAGTATGCCAATCTTCATGCTAAAACAAACCCAATCGTAGGGAGGTTGTTATGAATACGAAAGCAGAAAGAAGAAAGTTTGAGCGGTTTCTTTTTTCCAACGATTCGAACGTGACAGCGAAATTAAACCTTTTCGATAATGACGACACTTCCCTTGTTGCGGATATCACGAACCTGAGCGAAGAAGGGTTGGGATTGAATTTCGGAACTACTTTATCTGCACCACTTTGTGAAGGTGACTGGATCGTTCTGAAACAAATTAAAGGCTTGCCGGAATTGAAATTTTTAGCAGGTATCGAAATGAAACTTAAATGGATTATGAGGTACAATCCTTCAAGAGGGACTCGTTTGGGGTGTGTATTTGCCAATATTGTTCCGGCAGTTAAAGAAAAAATCAAACAATTTATCCATATGCAGATCGATCAAAAGCTCAGCGATACACAAAGTCAAAAATCAAAGATATCTGCATAATACTAAAGCTATCTATGAAAATATCAGAATGGTCATTGAATTATCGAAGTTTGTAAAGAGGTGACCGGTCTTAATAATTTGAGATCTACAAAAGAAAGCTATTGTTTTTCTGTAAATGGCATGAAGTCTTGATTACCGTGGAGCACAACGATAAATCCAAAAAGTTAAAATTATGTTTGTGTTAAAATAATTAAATTTAAACCTGTGTCCGACATGGTTTGCCCGCCTCGATAAAAAATTATAATTCAATTTTTACTCGTTTCAATTTGAATACTGGGAAATCACAACTGTGCCTTTTTTAATATCAGTTGGGACCAGAAAATAAATTACAACACACAAAAAATCATCGATTGAGATCTGGCTATGAGATCGCTGAATGGCCTTTTTTTCTCAGGCAGTTTAAAATTGTTTTTAGAATAGTATTTTCACTGTAAGTATGAAATGTTCTTTTCCGGAGCTATATTATTTTCCTCCAGCCTTACAGTTTCTCGATGTATCTCCAAGATTCCGCCGTCATCACCCAGATCAACTTCAATGAGACTGATTTTTACATTGATATTCTTTACCTGATTCTTATCAATATCGGGAATCGGGAAGTTTATCTCCCTGATTTCTCCGCTTTTAAGCGTCTCATCCTTTAACAGTTCCGCAGGGAAACCAAAAGACATGGAGTATGTTTTTCTTATATCTTTTTTAAGAGAGACAATCTGTAGGCCTTTTTTATTCAACAGCCTTACGGTTACGCGATAGGTATTGGATGCATTGCCTGTGGGCAGAGAATGAGCGGCATTCCTGTTTTCCAATACTATACACAGATCGTCACCTTTAAACTCAATTTGATTGAGCCTAAGAGAAGATGGTAGGTCTTTACCGTTAGAATTATGAAGCGCCGGTGCGCCATTAATTTTTTTCATGTGGCAGTTGGAGCATTGAATGTTATCTTTGGCTGCCTGACTCTTTTGCCATTCAAAAAGGGCGCCATCGAGGACATGTTCTGTCAGCGGATCAATATTACTGTGACATTTACCACAGGATTCTGATTGTTTTAGTTCATTAAGACCAGGAGAGTATTTTTCTTCGTGTACTTTTTCAATACTTTCCTGGTCATTAATTCCATGACAGGCTTCACAACTAACCCCTTCATTCAATTGTTCAGGACCGTGACAGGCATAACACATGCCTCTACCCATTACCATTTCAGTTGGGAAGTACGGCATGGTTTTAACTCTATCGTCAAACCACTTACCTGTTGCACCTGCGTGACGTGAATTTTTCCATTGCTGATAAATTTCCTCATGGCATTCCATGCATGACTTTGCGCCTTTGTATTCTCCCGGGCCGGTTTCAAACCGAGGTGTTTTCAATGCCTGAATCTTCTGATACGTTGCACAACCTACCAGTATTGTAGACATGATCAAAATCAAACATGGAATAATAAATTTTTGTGTTTTTTTTAAATGAAGGTAAACTTTAAAAATAGTTGAATACTTCATAACCGGGAGCCCTTTCCACCAGCGAGTGACTTACCACATGCCCGCCCACGAACGAGAAGTTTTGTTCAAGTTCAAGGAGTCACACATTCTTGCCACTATATTCCATTTTCAAATGAAATGTTCACTTTCTAATTTTCAGATATCTTGCCAGTATCTGAGCTTTACGTCAAGTTGTGATTCTCTATTTTTTGCGCCTTTTTGGAAAAAGGGGAAATCTTTTGGTTCTGTCGCAAAAATTAAAATAAGGCCGAGCTTCTCCTCAATTTCCGAAA
>CAZTYY010000026.1:0-24177 GCA_964617785.1 uncultured Desulfobacterales bacterium
TAAACAAGGAGGTCCGGTAGATAGTTTGGAAAAAAAATCATATTATATAAAAAATCAGTTGGAAAATATCTAAAAAACCGGCGCTGGAGAATTTTAGTGGAAAAAATAAGACTGTTTTTTAAAAAAGAATTTGAACGGCTCTTTATTTTAATCGTTCTCATCACCGTTGCCTTAATAAACTACTTTATTCCACAGAAAATCGCCTTTTTTAACTTTTACTTTTTACCGGTTATCCTGGCAGGATATTACCTGGGGCTTAGACAGGCGATACTCGGCGCATGCCTTTGCATACTGACTGTTACGGGTTATGCGTTGCTGTATCCGGAACTTTTTACCATTCCGGCTTCAAGAGTTGATTTTTATCTCTATATTTTGGCATGGAGTGGTTTTCTAATTCTCGCCGGTGCTGTTGTCGGCAAACTTCATGAAAAACTGACAGTGGAAATCAAACAGACGAAACTTTTGAATGAAAGGCTGCAAAACCAGCAGGAAACCCTCAACAGGGCGCATCGTAAGCTTAGAGAGCACTCGGAAAACCTTGAAAACCTTGTAACGAAACGAACAACGGCTTTAAAACGAAGCAATAGGGAGATCTTGAAAGCAAAAGACGCAGCAGAAACAGCGACCAGGGCAAAGAGTGAATTTCTTGCCAATATGAGTCATGAAATCAGAACACCCATGAATGCAGTCATCGGAATGACGGATCTTGTACTGGATACGAGCTTGGATGGTAAGCAGCGGGAGTATTTGGGAATAGTGAGATCTTCTGCAGATGCATTGCTTGGCCTTATAAATGACATTCTCGATTTTTCAAAAATCGAGGCCGGCAAGCTTAAATTCGATGAGGTTGAATTTTCCCTTCAGGATATTACAGATGAAGTGTCGGACATGTTTTTCGCAAAGTTCAGAGAAAAGGAGATTGAGTTTGTCGTAGATATTGAACCTGATATTCCCAGAAGACTGATCGGAGATCCGTTCCGTTTGCGTCAGATTTTAATCAATCTCGTTTCTAATTCTTTAAAATTTACTGACAAAGGTGAAATATGCATCCACGCTCAAAAGCGATCAGAATCCTCAGAACGGGTAGAGCTTTTTATCAGCTCCCGCGATACCGGTGTAGGTATTGACAATGAAATGTCCAAAAGACTTTTTGAAGCATTTTCCCAGGCTGATGGTTCTATTACAAGAAAATATGGCGGCACCGGACTTGGCCTGACAATTTGTAAAAAAATTGTCACTATGATGGGTGGAGATATATGGGTTGAGGGTAAGCCTGAAGAAGGGAGCACTTTTTTCTTTACTGTCCGGCTGAAGTATAAGCCGGATTTTGCAGCACGCGAGCCGGTTCTTCCGGATGGCCTGAAAAATATAAAGACTCTTGTAGTTTGCAGCAACTCGTCGTTGCTGACAGTGATTAAAAGAACAATCGAGGCCTTTGGACTGAGAACAGAAGTTGCTGAGAACGGCGAGTCGGCTCTGCTTGCCTGGGAGGAATCGATCAAGGGGGATCGATTTGGAATTGTTCTTATCGATACCGGCCTTCTGGACATGGACGGCATTTTTCTTGCGGAAACCATCAAAAAAGATGAGCGAACAAAGCCTCCTCCTGTAATTTTAATGAAGATATCAGAGAAGATAGAGGATATAGAAAGGATTAAAAAAGCAGGTGTTGAAAGTCTTCTTATCAAGCCTGTTAAGCAATCCGCTTTGTTTGACAGTATTATGGAAATATTCGGATATGAAAAGTCTGTTTCCCACAGGCCATCAGATGGATTTAAGGATCAGGAAGCGCTGACCAATGTAAAAATCCTACTTGTTGAAGACAGCCCGGTCAATCAGAGGGTAGCAATGTCAATTCTTAAGACAGCCAACATTGTTCCCGACATAGCGGAAAACGGGGCCAAAGCATTTGAAATGATAAAAAAGAAACATTATGACGCGGTGTTGATGGATATTCAGATGCCTGTCATGGATGGGTTGGAGGCAACCAGGAAGATACGAAATGAATTGAATTTGCCGAATCTTCCCATCGTCGCTATGACGGCTCATGCAATGTACGGAGACAGGGAAAAGTGCTTTGCGGCGGGGATGAACGACTATGTTGCAAAACCGATTGACCGGCAGGAACTCTTTACTGCTTTAAGAAAAAATATAGTCGACTCTGAGGTACTGCCTGATGAAGCAGAGATGACTCGCGATCAGACCGGCAATGAAGGTGCGCACTATCCTTCTTCACTTCCCGGTCTTGATGTGGAAGAGGGCCTTAAAAGGCTTGGCGTGACATGGGAACAATATGTCGACGTTCTGGAACAATACAGTGCCGTGTACCGGAATTTTGTCGAAGACTTTAGCGGGATTATAGAAAAGAACGATTTTGAAGCAGCAAGGCTTAGCGCTCATTCTTTAAAAGGGGCCGCCAATAACATCTCTGCAAAAAATCTTGGTGCTGCTGCAAGTGATCTTGAAAATGCATGTATTGATGAGGATAAGGAGATAATCATGAGCCTTCTCCAAAGAATTGAAAAAGACTTAGCTGAATTAGGGCAATCTCTTGAGACAATACAAAGTTAGAGATATTCATTCACCTGGTAATAACAATGTGAGGTAAGATATGAAAAATGTTCTTATTGCTGAAGATGATTCTATTTTTTTAAACCTCCTTATTTCCGCACTTGGAAACTACAAGGACAGGTTCGAGGTTTTGAGTGCAAAAAACGGAAAAGAGGCCATTGCAATTTTTGAGAAAACACAGGTGTCTCTGCTTGTTACCGACATTAAAATGCCGGAAGTCGATGGGCTGGCACTTCTTGCACATGTAAATGAAAATTATCCGTTAACACCCTGTTTTGTCATGACTGCATATGAAACACACGAAATGAGGAAAAAATTTGCAAAAGATATTCGCCGTTTCTTTCGGAAGCCATTTCCAGCAGACAAGCTTGGTCCTGAAATTCTAAAAGTAATTGACCAGGACAGGCCTGAAGGGGCTGTTCACGGAATATCGGTCAGCAGCTTTATGATGATGATTGAGATGGAAAAGAAAACTTGCATCCTGGAGATTACACTGCCTGAAGGGAAGAAAGGGCTGTTCTATTTTGAAAAAGGAATTCTCTGGAGTGCGGTTGCAGAGAAACAAAAAGGAGAAGCCGCAGCACTGTCGTTTATCAATAGAAAAAGAGCCCGGTTCTCATTCAGACCCTTGCCGGAAAAAAAGGTTGTCAAATTCGAAAAAATGGTTCTAAAGGATCTGGTGAACAAAGCAGCAGCTTTAAGGGAGCAGACGAAACAAAAACTGAAAGCCGTTGCCCGTGCAAAAGATTTAAATCTTCCCGGCACTTATGCCACTTCAAAAATGGATAAGGGCGGGCAGATGACGGTGTCTAATATATCCATTGAAAAAATGAGTATGAAATTCAATTTCATGCCGAGAATTACAGCAGGCGACAAGCTTTTTGTTGAGTTTACACTGGACGACAAACCACGGTCCGTTGTTAATAAAGAAATGATTACAAAAGAAATTAAGGGCCTTACCGTAATCGCAGAATTCTGTTCAAAGGAACACTACGACAGGCTTGGCCCTTATCTTCATTTTAATGGTTTGGATAAGCAAACGTTGTAACAGGCATTATTACGGTATTGATTGAACTTTGCTTTCCGGGTGCTTCTTCCTGTAGTCCTCAAGCAGTGACATTGTCCTGTCAAGAAGTTCTCTTGAAAACAGTTTCCCCACAAGAGCCTCTTTAGTTTTCTCGGCTGTATCTTCAATAAAACTTTTATATCCTTCGGCATTTTTAACGCGTACTATGGAAATGCCTGATTTTTTTAACAGTTTAATACTTTTTTCGTTTGATTCTCGAAAATTATTTGTCGCTTCAAGAAAGTATTTACGGGAAAGCGTTTTTATTTTCTTCTGGCTTTCAGGCGATATTTTATTCCAGATATCTTTTGTTACAACAAATCCACCGAGTACACTTGTTGACGGGTATTCGGTCATATATTTAAATTTCGTGTACCAGCGAAAGGCAACCGCAGCAATTGGAGGGGCGCTTGCTGCATCAATCAGCCGGGTAGAAAGAGAAGTCAGAACATCTGTTATGGAAAGAGAAACAGGCGTAATCCCCAGGACATCCCTGTAAACCGCCATTGCCAGAGGATCACCTTCCGGGGCCCAGAATTTTTGCTCCCTGGCTATTTCAATTGACGTTATGGGTACTTTTGAGAAACTGTATACAAAACCAATATCATACCATCCGAGTATGATGAAGCCTTTATCTTCAAAGGCTTTGTTCATGTAACTTTCAAGGTTTGAGCGGACATAATCAACCTCGCCGTTATTTTTGAACACATAAGGAAGGCTGGTAACTCGACATTCCTGCGCAATTTGTCCCAGGCCGTATGAGGCCAGTGTCGCTCCCTGAAGCTGTCTAAATCTTATCTTTCTAAGGACATCTTTGGCGTCTCCTTGAATGCCGCCATAATAAATTTTCAGGCCGACCTCATTGTTTGTCTGTGTCATGATCTCTGTTTTTAGTTCGTCAAGGATATTTGCCATACCAGACCCCTTTGGGGAGAGAGTGGCAATTTTAATAACAGTTTTTGCATTTTCTTTTGCTATGGCTTCACTAAGCGCAACGCTCATACCAGCGATGATAATCATTAGAGAGACAACAACATTTTTCATTTCAAGATCCTTTATCAAAATACTGACAGTTAAAAAATTAAAAGCGATAACGGCCCAAAAAATATATTTCCCATGCTAATATAATGAATTAAAGATAGATTCAACCTCAATTCTCAAATAACTATAAATTGAAAAACATATTGTTATTTAACTTCACTTCCTATAATTAAAAATTAATGGTTTCGCAATATCGCCTTTTTTAAGAAAATACCAAGCAAGGGAGACGATAATGAAAAAATGCCCCTTCTGCGCAGAAGAAATCCAAGATGACGCGATAAAGTGTAAACACTGCGGTGAGTTTCTGGATACCTCCGACTACTCACGCTTTAGAGAGGAAAAGGTTCAATGGTATTTTCGAAAATCCTTTATTATTGTTGCAATCTGTTGTGTGGGGCCTCTGGCGTTGCCTCTGATTTGGTGGCATCCACAAATGACGCGGGCATGGAAGATCGGACTTACAATAGGAATCCTTGTTCTTAGTTGGGTCTTGTTCCAAGCAACAATGGAATCCATTCGTACTCTCAAGGAGTATCAAAAACTATTTGAAGGATTATAAGATGATTGACAGGTAGGACAATCAGTAAACATTGATTAGGCTTACGCCAAACTTTTATCGCGGCTTTAAATAATTGTACATGTTTAAAAAAAGAGAAAAGAAAAGATTCAAGAAACATCTCAAAGGAGTGTAGAACTTTTTACGAAGCCATCAATCATTGATCAAGTAAATGTTTTATATGTATTCTTCAAAACATCGCCAATCTTTATTTTTTGGGGACAGCATTCTTCTGCCTTTGAATAGTCTGTTGTTAGAATATTTGTTTTTTTGTCTGCGGGTAGTTTGTTGAATAAGTCCATTGCCGTGTCTCTGTCTCCATAGCTGTTATAGTACATGGAATAACGCATTAAATCGCTGATGGGAACTTTGCAGTTCACAGCAGGTTCGCAAATATCTGCGCAGCCGGCACAGTAGCCGGAAGAGGTTTGGCAGGCATATTGATCCAGAAGTTGTTTGTCCCTTGAAGACAGGCTGGTTTTGTTCAGTGCGGCGGCAATGTTCGCCTGCAGTATGGTCATATTCGGCATGGCGGAGCAGATGCTGGCGATATTCGGATTTTTCCAAATTACTTTCAGTTTAGCTTGTTCGGCAGTATATCCTTTTTTTATAAAATTTTCGGTCATTTTAAGGGCGTCATCGGTCTCTGATCCGATGGTCGCATAAAAATTGGCTGAAAAAGCAGCCTGAGTCTTCATGGCGGTTAGGCCTATTTCAGCTTTCACACATGCGTCAACAGCTTTTTTCATTTCATCTTTGACCATGAGTCGGTAGTTATAACTCATCATGATACCGTCGATCCATCCGAGTTTCGCTGCTTCAAGCAAACTGTTTTCCATGTTTTTATGGGCGCTGAATCCGAAAAGGCGAATTTTTCCTTTGGCCTTGGCTTTTTCCGCCCAGGTTTTCACCTCTTTTGTCAGTTCTTCTTTTACATCTTTAACATAATGAATAAAATACAGATCAACGTAAGATGTATTCATTCTCTCAAGCGACTCGTTAAGCTTTTCAGTCAGTTCCTCCGGGTCTGATGTTGCTCCTTTAGTGACCAGAAATATTTTTTTCCGGTCATCTGGAAACCTGGCAAAATATTTTCCAATGGCTTTTTCATTGCTTCCCCATCCATAACTATTTGCAGTATCCCAGTAAGTCACGCCCATTTTAAATGCCTGTTTGAATACCAGTTGGTCTGATTCGCTCAAGACTCCGCCCAGGGAAAGTGTGGAGACATGGATGCCTGTTTTTCCAAAAGGTCGGGTGGGCACGGTTATGGTATTTGTTGAATTGCTTTGATCCGAAGCGCTGGCAAAAGGGGCCACTGATGCCAGCATTGATCCGGCACCGATTGCGCCAACTGTTTTTAAAAAATTGCGTCTGGAGTTTTTATTTTCATTTTTTGACATGGCGGCTCCTTTTTTATGATCGCTTAAGACGGAATTGGGCATCCAAAAAAACAAACAGACCTTTTTCAATAAGATCATCTGTAATTAAAAGTTTTTTTACTGCCCAGGAGCTTTTTCTTGAGGTATCGGGCATGTTTTCTGTGACGATTCAATTTGCAGTTTATTTTTAGCATCCTGACCGGATGTGTCTTTGCCTGTGATTCATGTACAGCTAAGAATAAAAAGACTACTGAACACCAATACAAATAATCTAATATTTTTTACACGCATTGCCTTCCCCCTTTTATTTATTCTGACATATATACATATTTAACTATATAACCATGATGAAACGCAATAATAAAGTCCTCCCACATGTGAAAGCCTTTTATTTAAGTGTCTCCAAAAGGAAATTTTGAAAAGGTGACAAAATCAATCTTCTGTAAAGGCAATATCTAATTATGCTACTAACAGAAATTGTAAAGCAAGCTGACAATTTTCGTCATACAAACAGTTTGAATGGTTAACATTGTTTCTGGGTCCTTATTTCTTTAATGATTTCTTGTGTTTATTGTATTTTGAAATTTGGCATTCTTATTGCTACCCATAGATAGATAGCCGTGACATTAAAGATGAAATCACACAATAGTTTATTGGAAAAAAATTGTGTTTTTAAGCGAGTCTTTAGCACACAGCAGCATACGAATGTTCGACTTAACTATTGAAAAGGAGAAACATTATGAAGGCACTCGGATTTTTTATGGCCATTGCAATGTTAGCAGGCATCTCTACGACGATGATGACGACGATGATGACGATGATGACGATGATGACGATGATGACGGGCGTGGTTATTTTATAAACTGAAAGGCAGTTGATTTTATTTGTGAGCAGGGATCCTGATTATCCCCGCTCACTTTTTTTCATGCTTTAATTACACCTCGTATTAAAAAAATCTTGACTTAAAAATCTATTTTATATATTTTATCAGCTTTTAATTATAGATTGAAACAATTGCATATAAGGAGTGAAAAAGTTGGCAAATCATAAATCAGCGCTTAAACGGGCAAGGCAGAATGAAATAAAAAGAATGCGCAATAAGGTTGTAAGAACGGGCGCAAAATCTATCATTAAAAAAGTTAGGGCGACTGTTGGTGAGAACTCAGCGGAAAAGGCCATGGCAGAACTGAATAACGCAAAATCTGTTATTGACAAGGCTGCTCAAAAGGGCATTTTTCATAAAAAAAATGCAAGCCGAAAAATTTCACGGCTTACCAAGCTTGTAAATTCAATCTAAAAATTGTCTGTCATACGACGTATAACAAATTCAGCCAATCTTTTTGAGACATATTCAATGGCATCACTTTTGTTTTCTTCTGTTGTTTGTTTGTTTTCTTCGACTATATATGTTTGGTCTTCAGATATGCCTTTAGCAGTCCATATCACCCTGCCGTCTCTTGCCGTGAGTTTGATATCGGCTGTCATCGTGACCCTTCTCTCGGTTGATGAGCTTGAGTCGATTCGTGCAGCAGACGCAACCCCAATTGACCGGATGGTTCCTGAAATAAAAGCATCAGCACCCTCCTGGTCCGGGAAAACCGTTCTGCCGCTTCTAATGAATTCATAAATTAGATCGTTAGTAAAGGTGTTTTCGAGTCCGGTTTCTGCGGTATTGTTTTTAAAAATAGCTACGCTGACCTTTTGGACCCCCTCCGGAAGATTGCCTGACCCTGCAAACTTGTATCCGCAGGAAAGACCGCAAACCATTAATAAAATAAACAATGGTGGAAATGTTAGTTTATAACCGTAGGGCATTCGTCACCTGAGATAATAGATTTATATAACTATATTCACCAGTTTTTTTTTGATCACAATCACTTTTTTAACCTGTTTGTCTTTGATAAATTTTTGAACGTTGCTGTCGGAAAGCGCGGTCTCTTTTATAACGTCATCACTTGCATCAGCGGAAATATTGAACTTGCCCCTGAGTTTGCCGTTTACCTGTATTACAATGAGCACATCATCAGATACAAGGGTGTCTTCACGGAAAGAAGGCCATGGCGCATCGAGAATTGCCGATTCTTTCCCCAATCGTTCCCATAACTCTTCTGCAATATGCGGAACAAATGGTGTAATCAATAAAACAGCAGACTCCATTGCAAAGCGCATTACTTGTGGGCCGTCTGGTATTTCTTCAAAATTTTCCACCTGATACATCATATTGACGAGTTCCATTATAGCACTAATCGCGGTGTTAAAATGAAAGCGCTCCTCTATGTCCCTGGTAACTTTCTGTATTGTCAAATGAGATTTTCGATAAAGCGTCTTCAGTCTGTCGTCAAGAGATTCGATTTTTCCGTAAAACGGCGCTGTATCCCTGATTGATCCAATGCAGTTTTCGGCAAGACGCCAGACGCGGCTCAGGAAGCGGAAGCTGCCTTCAATCCCCTGATTACTCCACTCAAGGTCCCTTTCGGGCGGGGCCGCAAACAGGCAGAAAAGTCTTGTCGTATCAGCACCATACATTTCGAGAAGAGTGTTCGGGTCTATCACATTTTTTTTTGATTTTGACATTTTTTCAATTCTTCCGGTTTCAACCGCACTGCCGCATTGCCGACAGGTATCTCCCTCGCTACTGACCTCATCCATAAAAAGGAAACCATGCTCAGGGCATCTCAACGTCTCCTTGCAGACCATTCCTTGTGTTAAAAGGTTTGTAAACGGTTCTTTAAAGTCCACAAGATCAAATTCCCTGAGGACACGTGTAAAATATCTGGAGTAAAGCAGGTGGAGTATGGCATGTTCAACTCCCCCGATGTATTGATCCACAGGCATCCAGTAATCGACCGCTTTTTTGTCGAAGATGCCGGTATCGTGACGTGGACTGCAGTATCGTTCAAAATACCACGAAGATTCCATAAACGTATCCATCGTGTCGGTTTCCCGTTTTGCTTCTGCATAACCGCATTTGGGGCAGGTTGTTTTCTTGAAATAATCAAGTTCGGGAAGTGGTGATTTACCTACCTCCGGAAATTCGGTATCTTCCGGAAGAAGAACGGGCAGATCTTCTTCTTTTACCGGAACTATTCCACACTTGTCGCAGTGAACCATTGGAATAGGCGCGCCCCAGTATCTCTGTCTTGAGATGCCCCAATCTCTCAGCCTGAAGCTGATCGTTTTTTTCCCCAGATCATTTTTTTCAAGATATGCGGCAATTTCATCAAGAGCTTTTTTATTATCAAGGCCGTTGAATTCTCCTGAATTGACCATTATACCTTCGTTGGTATAAGCTTCCTGCATTGTTTCGACGTTGAGGTCCTCATCCATTGGCTTGACAACAACAGTGCATTCAAGGTTGTATTTTTTTGCAAAGTCAAAGTCACGCTGGTCATGGGCAGGTACCGACATAACTGCCCCGGTACCGTATTCCATGAGTGCAAAATTAGCTGTGTATACCGGCATTCTTTTCCCGCTCATCGGATTGATGCAAAAAGCGCCCGTAAAGACGCCTTCTTTTTCATAGTTTTCAATCCCTTTGCTGGTTCTTTCCTGAGCAGATATTTTTTTAATAAACGCTTTAATGGCATTTTCCTCAGAAGTTCCTGAAGAAAGTTTTTCCACAAGCGGGTGTTCTGGTGCCAGGCACATAAAGGTCGCGCCGAATACAGTATCCTGACGCGTTGTGAAGACAGGGATAATCTCATCCGAGTTTTCCACAGGAAAACGTATCTCAGCACCGATACTTTTTCCAATCCAGTTTTTCTGCATTGTGATGACTTTATCAGGCCAGCCGGGAAGTTTATCGCAGTGAACAAGAAGGTCTTCGGCATAATCTGTTATTTTTAGAAACCACTGTTTCAGCTTTTTCTGTCTGACCTGTTTTCCGCATCTCCAGCACATTCCGGATTCAACCTGTTCATTTGCCAGAACTGTCTGGCAATCGTTGCACCAGTTTACAAAGTTTTCCTTTCTGTAAACCATATTCTTTTCATACATTTTAGTGAAAAGCCACTGCTCCCACTTGTAATATTCAGGCCTGCAGGTTGCGATTTCCCTGTTCCAGTCGTAGCTGAAACCGAGTTGCTTAAGCTGGTGTCTCATGGTATCGATATTGTCGTATGTCCATGTCGCCGGATGCGTATTGTTGGCTATTGCCGCATTCTCAGCAGGCATGCCGAATGCATCCCATCCCATTGGATGAAGGACGTTGAATCCGCACATTCTTTTATAGCGCGCAACAACATCACCGATAGTATAATTTCTAACATGGCCGATATGTATCTTTCCTGAAGGATAGGGGAACATCTCAAGCAGATAGTATTTTTCTTTTTCAGCGTCCTCTTTGACGCTGAAAAGATTTTTATCATCCCAGATTTTTTGCCATTTACGTTCAATAGCTTTTGGATCGTATTGCGTTTCCATTATGTCGTCCTTGAAACAAAAGTTAAAAATATATCCGCAAAAGTTAAAAATATATTTGATTGAATAAACCGATTTATGCCACCATAATAAATAAATTGCAAGGTCGATAAACTATTTTGGTTCTCGTATCAAGAGAATTCGTTTGACTTGATAGCAACAATTTCATAATTTATCGAAAACAGTTGGTTAAATGATGGCGAAGAGCTGAAAGGAATTGTTAAAAAAATGAGCAGTAAGATTCTTATCAATGCGATTGATCCTGAAGAGTGCAGAATCGCAAAGGTCAAAGACAGCAAACTTGAAGAGTTTCATATTGAAACCGCATCACAGGAGATGACAAAAGGTAATATTTACAAGGGCATTATTACAAGAGTGGAACCGAGCCTGCAGGCGGTTTTTGTCGATTATGGTGTGGAAAGGCACGGATTCCTCCAGAAAAATGAGATACATAGCGATTATTTTTTGGACAACACATCCG
Organism: uncultured Desulfobacterales bacterium; assembly: GCA_964617785.1. Classification (GTDB taxonomy): domain Bacteria; phylum Desulfobacterota; class Desulfobacteria; order Desulfobacterales; family SURF-7; genus JAFDJC01. The sequence goes on from CAZTYY010000026.1 coordinate 11,517, forward strand.
GTGACCGTTCCCTGAAAAAGCTGGTTAGAAGAGGGCAGGAGCTTATTGTGCAGATTACAAAAGATCCTGTCATGAAAAAGGGGGCAATGCTGACAACATTTGTTTCCATTCCAGGCCGCCATATTGTCCTGATGCCGGGCGGAAAAAATAAGGGCATTTCAAGAAAAATAGAGGATGAAGATGAGCGGAAACGTTTAAAGGATATTGTATCAGGGCTGAATCTGCCAAAAGGATTCGGCATTATTGTCCGCACAGCCGGTGAAAAATCGACGAAGGTTCTTTTGGACAAAGACCAGAAATATCTTTTGCGACTCTGGAATAACATTACTAAAAAAGGGATGGAAGAAAAAGCGCCGTTCCTTTTATATAGAGAACGAAATCTAGCTATTAGATCCATTAGAGACTATTTTGCTTCGGATACCACTGAAATTCTCATTGATGATGAAGCGCTTTTTAAAGAAGTGAAAAAATTTATTGCGATTATCTCTTCAAGACACACAAGAATAGTCAAACAATATCATGGCGCTAAACCCATATTTTCGAAATATCAGCTTGAAGAGCAGATCACATCAATTTTTAAGAGCCGTGTAAAGTTAAAGTCAGGTGGCACAATAGTGCTTGATCAGACCGAGGCGCTGGTTGCCATAGATGTTAATTCCGGCAAATCGACAAGCAATGAATCGATTGAAGAGACCGCTTTTCAGACAAATATTGAGGCTGCGGAGGAGATTGCAAGACAGCTTCGACTGAGGGACCTTGGCGGACTGATTGTTATAGACTTTATCGATATGAAAGACCCAAAACATAAATCGAAAGTTGAAAACGCCGTTAAAGCCTGGCTTAAAAATGACAAGGCCAGGACGAGGGTGGGAAGGATATCAAGATTCGGTTTGATGGAAATGTCCAGACAGCGCATAAGGCCTTCCATTGAGGCGGGTAGTTTTGTAACTTGTAGCAGATGCCGTGGAAAAGGGCTGATACAGTCTCTCGAAGCTTTCGGTATCGGGTTTATTAGAAAACTTCGTCTGGAAACATTACAGGCCGACGTGTCGATTGTGCGTGGTGTTGTCCCGGGTGATGTTGCAACCTATTTGCTCAATAACAAAAGGAACGAACTGCTTGACCTTGAAGTGAGAAGGGGCGTCCAAATCATAATAGCGGGCGATTCTGATATGATTCCGGGGGACAGCCGGATTGAGATTGAGAAGTTGATGGATTCGTAAAAAAGTCCAAGTTCAAGGCGCGCGAAAGGATTGACACTTGCATTTGATTACTGTATCAGTGTGTCGATTGCAGGTAGTGCAAGTTGACAAAAAGGAGGGACAATGCCAAGAAAACCGAGTGACTCGGGAAAAACTGCAATAATTGCCGGTTGTGCGGCAATAGCGGTTCTTGTGATTGCCGGATTGATTTATATGGCAGTCGTCCGTGGTGATAAGGAAAAGCCGGTTCAGTCGGTCATCAAGGCAAAGATTCCTCCGAAACCAGGATCTGTAATCGATTTTGGCAAGCTGGAAAAAGAGAGTGAGCTTGACAAAATGATGCAGGACCGCAAGGAGGAATACGGCGTCAAAGATTCGGTTGATATGATTGTTAAATCAGACGAATCGATTAAGGTGGGCGATAATACCGTATCAATGGAAGAGATCATTGACAAGGTTCGCCTGAAAAAAGGTGGTTTTATTGAAAAAGACCTCGAATGGGGCAAAGATTCTGAAAATATACCTGGAAAAAATAAGGAAGGTTTTGGTATATATGTTGTTCAGCCCGGCGACAATATCTGGAATATTCATTTCAGACTTTTGAAAGAATTTTTTGAAAAAAAGAATGTTGAACTTCCGCCTCTTTCTGATGAGTTGGGAAAAAATGGTACAAGCTCGGGTGTGGGAAGGATACTGAAGTTCTCTGAAAATATGGTATATATTTTTAACTTAGAGAGCCGCAGTCTGGATACGAATATTCATTTGATACACTCCTTAAGTAAGGTCGTCGTTTACAGGATGGATGATGTATTTGCCTTGCTTGAACAGATTGATTTTGGCAAGGTTAGCACGATCCGATTTGATGGCGAGACCTTGTGGATACCGGCTGAAAATTAACTCCTGAATAAAATTTGTTCAGGGAAAAATAGATTTAGACAAAGGGAAGGAGAGGGCATTTTGACTAGTATTGTATATGCAATGGGGACCGGAGCAGGCCAGGGCGGTCAGGGCGGTGGCTTTACTGCAATTGTGCCGCTGCTGCTTATGTTTGCTATTTTTTATTTTTTGTTGATAAGGCCGCAGCAGAAAAAAGCAAAAGAGCACCGCGAAATGATAAACAATTTGAAAAAAGGGGATCGTGTTGTCACCAGTGGCGGCATTCATGGCAGGATAACATCACTCGATGAAGGCACTGTGACCGTCGAAATTGCCGACAAGGTAAAGGTAAAGATTTTACGGGGAAATATTTCTGTTATTAATCAGTCGACTGAACAGAGTGTGGCTAAAAGTAAATCATGACGTTAAATTCAGTGATGCCAACCCGGGATGGTAGGCAGGCGGAGTTTTTAGTCATAAGCAGTCACGGGCACTTACTTGATCGTAAATTAGAGAAAGAAAGGAATTATTGAATTGAAAAATCTTTCATGGAGACTATATGTAGTACCGGCAGTTATCATTTTGGCGCTTGTCTACGTATTTCCAACTATCGACATGAAACTGAACAATAAAGAGCAGCCTGACATGTGGCCCGGTAAGAAGATCAATCTGGGTCTTGATCTACAGGGTGGTATGCATCTTATCCTTGAAGTTGAAACCCAAAAAGCTGTTGAAGCTCATATGGAGGGAGTCTTAGACGAATTTCGCACCATGCTCCGGAAAGAGCAGATAAGACACAAGGGTATTAATATGGTTGGCGGAAAACAGATATCCGTTACCGTAAAGGAGAGTGATGTTGATAGTTTTAACGACCTGTTAAACCGGGATTTCAAGGGACTGAGGTCGGATTACAAGATCGACAACAGTATGGCGAATTTTTTGATCGATCTGCCTGACAAAGAGTCGGATTACCTGGAGAAGATGGCTGTCGAACAGGCACTTGAAACAATACGGAACCGCATTGATCAATTTGGTGTGAGCGAACCCGATATACGCCTCCAGGGAGAAAACAGGATTCTTATTCAGCTTCCCGGCATAAGCGATACAAAAAGGGCAAAGGATCTGATAGGAAAGACAGCCCTGTTGGAATTTAGACTTGTGGATGAGGACCATGACGTAAATGCAGCGCTAAAAGGAGACATTCCTCCTGAGAGCGAAATTCTCTATCAGGAGGTCAAAGACCCTGAAACGAACCGGAAAAGCAAAACCCCTTTTCTCATAAGGAGGCGGGCGTCATTGACAGGGGCAAGCCTTACTGATGCGAGAGTTACCATTGATGCCCAGTATAACAGACCGAGAGTATCCTTAAGTTTTGATAAAAAAGGTGCAAGGCAGTTTGAAATGGTTACCGGTGACAATGTAAATAAGAGACTCGCTATTGTCCTCGACAATGCGGTTTATTCCGCACCTAACATAGAATCGAAAATATCAGGCGGTAACGCAGTGATTACCGGCAGCTTCACAACACAACAGGCGCATGATCTTGCTATTGTTCTAAGGGCGGGCGCACTTCCGGCACCGGTCATAGTATTGGAAGAAAGGACTGTCGGTCCTTCCCTGGGTCTTGACTCGATCAAGAAAGGACTTTTTTCCATGGTTATCGGCGGTATCCTGGTCATCTTTTTCATGGCCGTTTACTATAAAGGCTCGGGTCTTATTGCCGATTTTGCATTGATTATAAATATTGTTCTGATTGCCGGAGGCCTGGCAGCATTTCAGGCAACCCTGACTCTCCCCGGAATTGCAGGTATAATTCTTACAATCGGTATGGCTGTGGACTCCAATGTGCTGATATTTGAACGTATCAGGGAGGAAATGAGTATTGGAAAAACACCGAGGGCTGCTGTTTATGCCGGTTATGAACGGGCAACACTGACAATTCTCGATGCCAATGTGACAACCCTTATTGCAGCTCTTGTTCTTTTCCAATTTGGAACAGGACCTGTCAAGGGGTTTGCAGTTACACTCAGCCTGGGTATTATTTCAAGCCTTTTTACGGCATTGATTCTTGGCCGGCTGGTTTTTGATTATTTTCTTGTCATTCGTAAAGTAAAAACAGTGAGTATATAAACGAGTATAATAAAGGATTTCGATTAATGCAGCTTATCAAGCCTGACATAAACATCAATTTTATCGGGAAAAAGAAAACAGCTTTTTTTCTTTCAATCATTATTGTTATTATAAGTCTTGGTTCATTAGTCATAAAAGGTGGACCAAAGTTTGGTGTCGACTTTGCGGGCGGCACTTTGATACAGATTAAATTTTTTCAACCCGTTGAGATTACAGACATTAAATCAGGACTTAATGCTGTCGGACTTGGAAAGTCTTCTGTCCAGAGCTTTGGAAGCCAGGATGAAAATGAGTACCTTATAAGGACAAGCAAACCGATTACAACATCCGAAGGATTTACTGTTGATATTGAAGATGCATTGAAGTCGTCAACAGGGCAGAAAATAGAGATCAGGCGTGTTGAAATGGTGGGTCCGCAGGTCGGAAAAGACTTGAGGGAAAAAGCGCTTTTTGCCATGTTCTATGCATTGCTTTTTATCACCATATATATTTCCGGAAGATTTGAACTGAAATGGATTTTAAGCGGTGTTGTTGCGACTGTTCTCATAGGAGCCGTTTATGTGCTATCACTGTTTGATGTCAGTATACCGATTCTTATTGCAGCCGCACTGGTGGTCGCCCTGATTGTTTTCTGGATTTTTGAGCTTAAATATGCCATGGGGGCTATTGTCGCCTTGATCCATGATGTTATCATAACCGTGGGTATTTTTTCTGTTTTTGATAAAGAATTTACATTGCCGATTATTGCTGCTCTTCTTACAATTATTGGATATTCACTTAATGATACGATTATTGTTTTTGACCGAATAAGGGAAAATCTAAAGAAATTTAACAGACAAGCGCTTGATAACAACATTAACAGGAGCATCAATGAAACCCTGAGTAGAACTGTCCTTACATCCCTGACCACGCTTACGGTTGTTGTCTGTCTGTTCCTGCTCGGAGGAGGCATTATTCACGATTTTGCTTTTGCTTTGATAATTGGTGTTCTGGTTGGGACCTACTCTTCGATTTTTGTTGCCAGCCCGATTCTTTTGGCGTGGCACGGATCAAAATCTTGAATACTCTGGATAACCCTGAATGACAATAATGGGAGGTACTATTATGTTGAAATTTCAATGTTTCAATGTTTCAGGTAAAACCGGCCTTATTCTTTTATCAGTAATTTTTTTATTTCCTGTTTTTCTTTTTATGTCATGCACAACCCCGCATCAGCCAAAGGAAGACTATCAATTGGCGCTTATCGAAAAACAGGTTGATGAAATGGACAAAAAGATTGACGAAATATATCACAGGGTTTCTATAATTCAGTTCATGGTGGATAACCATGAACGGTTCATCAGTGACCTGGAAAAAGGTTCCAATGCGGCTAAGTTAGACGAGAGTGCGGCTGTACCGGGAACAGAACCGGGAGCAGAAACAGTCAAACCAATGTCAACCGTTACGACTGATCTGGTGCCGAATCAGGTGTCAGGTCAAGTAATGGAAGAACCGATTATTTCTTCATCACTTTTGCCCGAACCGGCTCAAGAGCCTGTCCAGACGGAACCCAAACCTCAACCAGCCCCTGACATTACCGAGTCACCTCAAATGCTTTACAACAGAGCGCTTTCGAAATATAAAAATGCCGATTATAAGGATGCGGCTTTGATGTTTAACAGGTTTGTTCAAAAATATCCTGACCATGAACTTGCAGACAACGCGCTTTACTGGGAAGGGGAGTGCAGATATGCCGTGAAAAATTTTTCAAAGGCAATCGCTACTTTTCAAAGGGTAATTGGTGAATATCAAAATGGCAGTAAAGTTCCGGATGCAATGCTGAAAACGGGTTATGCATATCTGGCGGTGGGTGACAGGGAGAATGCGCGTATTTATCTTAAAAAAGTTGTAAAGAATTATCCGTTCAGTCCTGCTGGAACCAAGGCTGAGATGATGTTAAAGAAGATAAAATAACGTCTGTCCTAAATCGATCATTTGCCCAACTCAAGGAAAAACAAACGGAAATATAGGTTGTTGTAATATATTTGGCACATCAAATGAAAGATCTTTTGTCTTGGTTTACCTTAAAACATACGCCTGGAGTGGGCAACTATAACTTTAAACGACTAATAGACCGTTTCGGTTCTCCTGAAAAGGTTTTCACTGCATCATCGACGGAATTAACGAAGGTTGAAGGCATTAGCGGGCGTATCGCGGCGGCTGTCAGGGCTTGCAAGCTGCCGGACTTTGTAAAAAAAGATCTGGATATCGCAGTAGAAAAAAATATAAAAATTGTAACAATGACGGATAATAATTATCCTTCTCTTCTTCTGCAATTGCCGGACCCGCCCCCGATTATTTATGTTTACGGTTTTCTTGATAACAATATGAACAGTATCGCTGTTGTAGGATCAAGATCAGCTACCGACTACGGCATTTCAACAGCCATGCAGTTGAGCAAAGAACTTGCTTCCCGGCAACTATGGGTTGTCAGCGGCATGGCAAAGGGAATAGATACTGCAGCTCACAAAGGTGCTCTGGCAGCCGGAGGAAAGACGATAGCTGTACTCGGAAGCGGTCTTGCCAGGATATATCCTGCTGAAAATGAAAAACTTTTTCATGAAATATCGGAAAATGGGGCAGTGATTTCCGAATTTCCGATGATGATGAGCCCGAATGCACGAAATTTTCCCTTACGTAATAGGATAATTTGTGGTATGTCCCTCGGAACTGTTGTTGTGGAGGCAGCAAAAAGAAGCGGCGCCCTGATTACCGCGAGACTTGCTGCTGAGCAGGGAAAAGAGGTTTTTGCAGTGCCGGGAAGTATCAAGTCAGCAAAAAGCGTGGGGACGCACTCTTTGCTGAAGCAGGGGGCAAAACTTGTGGAGAACGTTGACGATGTATTAGAGGAACTCCCTCATTTTTTAATAGAGAATGGAAATCGTAAAAATGTCGGGAATAACGTGGTTAAAAGCTTTAAATGTGCTCTTGAGCCTGATGAAGAAATAGTTTTTACAGCACTGGAGTCTTACCCGATGCATATTGATTCACTTGTACGTAAAATAGGGCTGGAGGCGGGAAAATTGTCCGGACTCCTTTTGCAGCTTGAACTCAAAGGAATTGTTGATCAGTCTCCTGGTAAATTTTTTTCAGTAAGAGGGGAATAATAGTGTTAAAACCATTAATCATCGTAGAATCGCCTACAAAAGTAAGGACGATCAAAAAATACATAGAAAATAAATATAACGTTACGTCAACCTATGGACATATTAGAGACCTGCCTCCAAAGGAGGTCGGAATTGACATAGAAAATAAATTTAAACCCAAATATGTAAATATCGAGGGCAAGCAAAAAGCAATCAAAGCATTAAAGGCTGCTGCCGCCAATGCATCTGATATCTATCTTGCCCCTGACCCCGATCGCGAAGGAGAAGCCATTGCCTATCATACTGCTGAAATATTGAAGAAGAAAGGGCGACAGTTTCATCGTATCCTCTTCCATGAGTTGACCAAAAAAGGCATACAGAAAGCCATTACGTCACTCAAGAAACTTGACCACGATAAATATGACGCTCAGCAGGCCAGGAGAATTTTAGATCGCCTGGTGGGCTATCAGGTTTCCCCTCTCCTTTGGGAAAAAGTTCAAAGGGGATTGAGTGCCGGGCGTGTGCAGTCGGTCACGGTCAGAATTATATGTGAACGAGAAAGGGCAATTCAGGCTTTTAAACCTGAAGAGTACTGGTCGATTACCGCCATTCTTGAAGACAATGCGTCGCCATCGTTTGAAGCAAAACTTGTAAAGAAGAACGGTGAAAAGATAAAGATTCCTGATGAGAAGACAGCAAGCGCTATTCTTGACGATCTGTCCGGGGTTCAGTTCAAAGTCACCAGGGTCATGAAAAAAACCATCAAGCGTAACCCCCTCCCGCCGTTTATCACAAGCAAGCTTCAGCAGGAATCAATCGGGAAGCTGAGGTTTACGGCAAAAAAGACCATGATGGTCGCACAACAGCTGTATGAAGGTATCGATCTGGGACCCTCTGAACCGGTAGGGCTGATCACATACATGCGTACCGATTCAGTACGTATAGCAGATGAGGCTGCTCAGGAGGCGTTAAAGCTTATTGGTGAAAGGTTTGGGGAACAATATGCCATTAACAAACCCAGGGCTTTTAAAAATAAAAATAAGGCCCAGGATGCCCATGAAGCGATTAGGCCGACATCGGTTTATAATACACCGGAAAAGTTGGCGTCTCACCTTTCAAAAGATCAGCTTGATCTTTATACGTTGATATGGAAGCGTTTTCTTGCCTCTCAGATGACCCAGGCGCTTATAGACCAGAAAACGGTTTCCATAGGCGCCGATGCTTACACCTTTAATGTAAGCGGTTCTACTGTTAAGTTTCCGGGCTTTATGACTCTTTATATGTCCGAAGATACTGCTGAGCAGAATGGCAAGGGCAAACAGGCACTTCCTGAATTGTCGGAAGGCGATGCCTTGAAACTTATCAAGATTGATCCAAAACAGCATTTTACCCAGCCGCCTCCAAGGTTTTCCGAGGCTTCACTTGTAAAGGAGCTGGAAGAAAACGGAATTGGTAGGCCAAGTACATATGCCAATATTCTTGGCACTATAAGGGACAAGGGTTATGTTGACATGGTTAACCGTTATTTTCGGCCGAGTGAACTCGGGTTTATCGTAAATGATCTTCTGGTTGCAAGCTTCCCGGATATTTTTGATGTTGAATTTACAGCCAAACTTGAAGAAGATTTGGATAAAATTGAAGCAGCGGAACAGAATTTTGTTGATGTGTTAAGCAGGTTTTACAAGCCCTTCAGCGATAAACTTGATTTTGCAAAAGAAGGCATGGTCAGCGTCAGGGGCGTGGGTTTACCCACAGGCCTTGACTGTCCGGATTGTGGTAAAGAGGCCCGTGTCAAGGTAGGCAAAAACGGTCCATTTTTATCATGTGACGGATATCCGGATTGCACATATTCGAGAGATTTCACAAGGGATGAAAAAGGTAATATACAACCCGTGGAGCCATCTCAGGAAATTGCAGAGGGCGAGGAGTGTGAAAAGTGCGGCAAGCCGATGATGGTAAAGCACGGTCGGTATGGACAGTTTCTGGCATGTTCAGGGTATCCTGAATGTAAAAACACAAGATCTGTTAACGGCGGCAACGGTAAAACAACAGGCGTCAAATGTCCTGAGGATGGATGCGGCGGTGAGCTTGTTGAAAGAAAATCAAAAAGAGGGAAAGTGTTTTACGGGTGCAATAAGTATCCTGAGTGCAGTTACGCCTTATGGGATAAACCTGTTGATAAAGAATGCCCGGAGTGTGGGGAGAAATTTGTTGTTGAAAAAACGACTAAAAAGCTAGGCACTTTTCTGAAATGTGTTAATAAAGAGTGTGATTTTCAAGAATAAAAAAGCAGGATAATGCTGCAGATCGGCAGGTGTAATGTATTTCGAGCTTTTTACTGGGTTCAGATATTTGGTTAACCGGCAGAAGCATTCATTTATATCTCTGACAACTTTTCTGTCAGTGGCCGGAGTGGCCGTCGGCGTAATGACACTCATTGTTGTCATTGCTGTAATGACAGGTGCGGAATATGATCTGAGAACCCGGATACTTGGCTCGCAGCCCCATGTTATTGTCATGCATAGAAGTGGTTTTTTTTCTGATTGGGAAAATGTAGCCGGTCAGATTCAAAATATTAACGGCGTCAAATCCGTTTCACCGTTTATCCATAAAAGAATTGTGCTGCGCTCGGCTTCAGGTATGAGCGGAGCTTTTTTAAAGGGTATTGGCTCTGAATTTAAAGCAGGTTTGAAACCTGCAACTGCCGGACACTCTCCCAAACAGCACGCCGGACAAAACGAAAACAGTGCTATCCCTTCCATTACTCTTGGCAAAGCTCTTGCTGAAGAACTCAAAGTGAAAAAAGGCGATACTTTGTTATATATGCTTTTTTCCAATGAGTTTAATTTTTCAATAGGCCGTATTCCGGCAATGAAGCGTTTCATTATGACGGACATTACAGACTCCGGTTATGACGAGTATGATAAAACGGTTGCACTTATACGTCTTGATGATGCCAGACAAATCCTTGGCTACAATATCGACGCGGTTACCGGAATGGAAGTGAAACTGGATGAGCCTTTAAAAGCAAACCAGGTTGCCCGAAAGATAGAATCGGCTCTTGAGCCTGCTTATTGGACAACAAGCTGGATAAAGATGAACAGAAATATTTTTTCTGCACTTAAACTGCAAAAATCCGTCATGTTTATAATTTTAATTCTGATTATTCTGGTCGCTGCTTTTAACATAGCCGGATCACTCTTTATGATGGTGATGGAGAGAATGAAAGACATTGCAATATTAATGGCGATGGGTGCGACAAAAAAAAATATTCGACGGATATTTATGTTAAAAGGCCTGGTAATAGGAATGCTTGGAAATGCTTTAGGCGTCAGTCTTGGTTGTATCTTATGCGAAGCGTTAAAGCGCTATCAGTTTATTGAACTACCGGGCGATGTGTACTACTTTACGACACTTCCGGTCCGGCTCGAAGGGTTCGATATTTTTGTGATTACACTGGCCGCATTTGCCATCTGTTTTATCGCAAGTCTCTATCCTGCCCGCCTGGCATCAAGACTTGTTCCTGTAGAAGGGCTTAGGGAAATTTAACTAAAATAATAGGACTAAAGGAGATGAAGAAATGAAAGACGTTGTAATCGTGTCAGCGTGTCGGACAGCTATCGGTACTTTTGGCGGAACATTGCGGGATATGAATGCCGCAACAATCGCAAGCATAACCATGAAAGAAGCGGTCAAACGGGCTGGAATTGATCCGGCAATGATTGATGATGTCAGATACGGATGCTGTATCGAACCAGCAGATTCTTTAAACGTAACACGCGTTGCAGCGCTCCTTGCCGGTATCCCTGATACCGTCACAGCGGCAACTATAAACCGTGTCTGCATTTCCGGTATGGAAGCTGTAATATCGGGTATGGCAATGATTCAGGCTGAAATGGCTGATATTATTCTTGCCGGAGGAGTTGAACATATGTCGGGAGTGGACTATACGATTCCCGGCGCCAGATGGGGTTGCCGTCTGCAGGACCAGGTTCTTGTTGATGCAATGATTCGAGCCCTTCACTGCGGCTCATATATAGATCCTCACCCTGAAAACGGGCCGGTGAATGCAGAAGAGCCGCCGCTGTGTTATTTCAAAGGAAAACCTTATATTATGGGGCATACAGCTGAATTCATTGCGCAGCATCTCAATATAAGCAGAGAAGAGATGGATGAAGTGGCACTAAGAAGCCATAATGAAGCGGAACGGGCAACCAATGACGGATCTTTCAAGGATGAAATAACACCTATAGAAGTTCCACAAAGAAAAAAACCGCCCCTTGTTTTTGATAAGGACGAGCATTTCAGACCGGGAATGACCATTGAAAAACTTCAGTCGCTTCCTGTTGCTTTTGTGCCAAAGACAGGAAAAGTGACTGCAGGAAATTCTAGTGGGCTGAACGATGGTTCCACAGGTATGATCATCATGTCCGCAGAAAAAGCAAAAGAGTTGAACTTGACACCCATCGCAAAAATAAGAGCAGTCGCAAGGGGCGCGTGCCATCCATCTGTAATGGGGCTTTCTCCTGTGCCGGCTGTTAATAACCTGATTGATAACAGTGAGTTTAAACTCGATGATTTTGAACTGATTGAAGTAAACGAAGCATTTGCGGCGCAATATATTGGATGTGAAAAAGAACTCGGCCTAAACCGGGAGATAACCAATGTGAATGGTTCAGGTATAGGTCTTGGACATCCGGTCGGCTCCACCGGCGCCAGGATTATGACAACACTAATTTATGCAATGAAGAACCGGGGGAAATCTTTGGGGCTTGCAACGCTTTGCGGCGGCGGTGGCGTATCCATGGCATGTGCAATAGAGTTGATGTAATAGTTATAACTTGTGTCTGCTTGATTTTATCGGGCAGGCACAAGTCCTACAACCATTCCAGGCTTTTTCTTGGCTATTTTTCTATCCATTCTTAGATTTTTACCAAAGGTTTATCATTTTGTTACAGTTAATGGAACAAAAGCTAATCCGCACTTTTTCAAAAATCAATATGTAGTGGTTGACTATGATTTTTGCAAATGGCGCAAAGTTGAATTAAATTTAGGAAACAACCAGAAAGATGGAATGGTTGGTGCTATTGCGAACTGGAAAATATCACTTACAAAGGGATTTGCCAATTCTGACAGATCAGAACTGGAAAACGCCAGTTATAATTTTTAGTTCTATCTGATATCTGTGAGAGAAATCTCAGAAAATTGAGGCGGTTTTTTAGTTGGTTACAGAAATTTTATCCAGCTTATCCAGATCATCCAGAAGGACATTAGCCATCTTGTGGAACACCCTTTCAGGTGTCCGAAATACTCCGGAACAGGTGGCCG